>WQUQ01000078.1 GCA_009782025.1 Desulfobulbus sp.
GGACTAAGGACGCGTCGTTTAGGCGACGCGTATCCGGACTTTCAGTCCGTGATACCAACCCACCGGCTTTAGCCGGTGGTTGTTGAGTGCCGAATCAATAGAGCGGTTTCTGTTTGAATGATTACATCAAATTTCCAGCGCTGTTGGCCCCCACCCTAACCCTCCCCCGCAAGCAGGGGAGGGAACAAAGCTCCTTCCCCCGCCTGCGGGGGAAGGTTGGGATGGGGGGAGCAGCGCCAGATTGTGTAAGCATTTGAACCGAACTCGCTCTAGCGGGCTACTGGCAGGACGCGGCGACATGACACATCGGCCAGCAAAGGCAGCTTGAGGAGGAAGCGGGGGCTGTCGGCCAAGAGTGTCTGTCGTCCATGTTCTATCGAGCTTCACTGTGCTCACCACGACCCACATCACCTCGCTGCTTTATGCCCTTATGTCCGTGTTTTCATGTAGACGGAAAATAGTGCGCGATTAACGTCCTGCAAGGCTTTGCGGCACGCCATCATTTCATGATGGCGACCGCCTCGTTCCAAATGCAGCAGGTTGAGAATGAGCCGCATCGCGCGTTCGGGCGGCGTCTGCGTGGATTGTTGCGTCGTTGCGAGAAAGCTCGCCAGCGCGGGTTTTTCGATCAGCACCCAAGCTGGAAACCAAGCCAGGTCGTCGACGCTGCCAAAGCCTTCGAACTCGACATCGAAAATCCGACGCAGCGCGGTGAGGCTTTTATCGGTCAGGTGCCGCACGAGCGCATCGAGACGTGGCGGGGACAACCATGCAAGTTCGGCCAGCAGCGGCCAGATTGCATCCAGCCCTTGCTGGCGGTATTGAGCCTCGATCATCCACGCCAGCGTTTCCGGGATGCGTTGCCAGGATTCGATGCCCTTGATTGCATGCTGCGCAGCAGTCCAGTCCTGCGCATGAAGCCAGAGTTGGGCAGCGTGGATGTCCGCATCGGCTCGCCGCAGCGGCAACGGTTCAGCCGCTTGCGCGAGATGCTTCCAGACGGCCCGGAGCCAGGTATTGCTGGCGGCATCACCAAACACGCGCCGTGCAGCCGGGCAGATGCCTTCGTACATTTCCCGATAGGCATCGCGCAGGGCGTCATGATCCGCGAAGTGTGACGGGAGCGGCTTCTCAAGGGTTTCGAGCAATATGCTCAACGCCGGGGCAATGTCATCGCCCGGATTTTCGCGGAGCAGTATTTGCAACGCATTGCGTGCGCTAGAGACATCGCGTTGCTGTAGCGCGTTGACGACATCGTTACGCAACGCCACGTCGTGGCTATGCTCGAAAATGTCAAGTTGCATCTAACGGCGGTACAGAGACGGAGAGCGGATACCTCTCAACCCGGCATCGGCTCCGTATTGCCCAGCGCGGTGGTGTTCATGCCGCCGTCGACGTAGAGAATCTCGCCGGTGATGCCGCTGGCCAGGTCGGAGAGCAGGAAGGCGGCGGCGTTGCCGACTTCGTCGATGGTGACGTTGCGGCGCAGCGGCGCGTGGTGGGCGTTGTAAGCCAGGAGTTTGCCGAAATTGCCGATGCCGGAGGCGGCCAGGGTTTTGATCGGGCCGGCGGAAATGGCGTTGGTGCGGATGCCCTCTGGGCCGAGGCAGAAGGCCAGGTAGCGCGTCGCCGCTTCCAGGCTGGCTTTGGCGAGACCCATGGTGTTGTAGTTGGGCATGGTTCTCTCGGCCCCAAGGTAGGAGAGGGCCAGCGCTGCGCTCTTGCGGCCCTGCATCATCGGCCGGGCGGCTTTGACCAGGGCCGGGTAGCTGTAGGAGGAAATGTCATGGGCGATGCGGAAAGCCTCGCGCGAGATGCCGTTGAGAAAATCGCCCTCGATGGCTTCGGTCGGCGCGTAGGCGATGGCGTGCACCAGGCCGTCGAGGCCGTCCCAGTGTTTGCCGAGTTCGCTGAATACGGCGTCGATCTGTTCGTCGCTGCCGACATCGAGCGGAAAGGTCAGGGCGCTGTCGAACTCGGCGGCGAACTTGGTGATGCGATCGAGAAAGCGCTCGTTCTGGTAGGTGAAGGCCAGTTGCGCGCCTTCACGATGACAGGCCCTGGCGATGCCGTAGGCGATGGAGTGTTTTGACAGCAGTCCGGTAATCAGGATCTTTTTGTCGGCAAGAAAGCCCATCTGGCGTCTCCGTAATTTGGCCGGCGGATTATAAAGCATCACATGTTCGGATAGGTCGGCCCTTCGCCGCCCTGGGGCGTGACCCAGTTGATGTTTTGCGTCGGGTCCTTGATGTCGCAGGTCTTGCAGTGCAGGCAGTTCTGGGCGTTGATCTGCAAGCGCGGGGCGCCGGCTTCGTCGTGCAGAATCTCGTAGACGCCGGCCGGGCAGAAGCGCTGTTCCGGCGCGTCGTATTGGGCCAGATTGACCGTGATCGGCACGGTCGCGTCCTTCAACTGCAAGTGGCAGGGCTGGTCTTCCTCGTGATTGGTCGATGACAGAAAGACCGAGGACAGGCGATCGAAAGTGAACACGCCATCCGGCTTCGGGTAGTCGATTTTCGGGCATTCGGCGGCGGGTTTGAGCTTGGCATAATCCGGTTTGGCGTGATGCAGTGTCCACGGCGCTTTGCCGCGGAATACGATCTGGTCGATGCCGAACATCAGCGAGCCGAGTTTCAGGCCCTTGGCCATCCACGGTTTGAAGTTGCGCGCTGCGTGCAGTTCGGCGTGCAGCCAACTGTTGCGGAAAGCCTCGGGATAGGCGGTCAGTTCGTCCTGGCTGCGGCCGGCCTGCAAGGCGGTGAAGCAGGCTTCGGCGGCCAGCGCGCCGGTCTTGATGGCGCAGTGCGTGCCTTTGATGCGGGCGGCGTTGAGAAAGCCGGCGTCGTCGCCGACCAGCGCGCCGCCGGGGAACACGGTTTTGGGCAGCGATTGCAGGCCGCCGGCGGTCATGGCGCGAGCGCCGTAGGCGATGCGCTTGCCGCCTTCGAGGAAAGTGCGGATGGTCGGATGCGTCTTGAAGCGCTGGAATTCCTCGTAGGGCGACAGGTGCGGATTTTCGTAGCCGAGGCCGACGACGAAGCCGATGGCGATCTGGTTGTTCTCCTGGTGGTAGAGAAAGCCGCCGCCGTAGGTGTCCGGCTGCATCGGCCAGCCGCCGCTGTGGATGACCAGGCCGGGTTGATGCTTGTCCGGCTGGATTTCCCAGAGTTCCTTGATGCCAATACCGTAGGTTTGCGGGTCGGCATCGGCATCGAGTTTGAATTTTTCGATCAACTGCTTGCCCAGGTGGCCGCGGCAGCCTTCGGCGAAGAAGGTGTATTTGCCCAGGAGTTCCATGCCAGGCTGGAAGTTCGGGCCGGCGGAGCCATCGTGCAGCCGGCCCATGTCGCCGGTGGCGACGCCTTTGACCGCGCCGTTGTCGGCGTACAGCACTTCGGCACCGGCAAAACCGGGGTAGATTTCGACGCCGAGCGCCTCGGCCTGTTCGCCCAGCCAGCGGCAGACGTTGCCCAGCGAGATGACGTAATTGCCCTCATTGTGGAAACACCCCGGCAGCAGGGAGGTGGGAATGCGCGTCGACCCCGTCTCGGAGAAAATATAGAAACGATCTTCGCAGACCGGAACATCGAGCGGCGCGCCGTCCGCCTTCCAGTTGGGCAGCAATTCGCTCAGGGCGCGCGGATCCATGACAGCCCCGGAAAGAATGTGAGCGCCGATCTCGGCGCCTTTTTCAATCAGGCAGACGGCGATTTCGCTGCCTTTTTCCACTGCCAACTGTTTAAGTCTGATGGCCGCCGCCAATCCGGCCGGTCCGCCGCCAACAATGACGACATCAAACTCCATGGCTTCGCGTTCCATACTGCCCCCTCGGGTGATTATTGTTGAGCCAAAAACAATACGCTACTGTATGGTCGGTTATAGATCAAGTCCAACGGAGAGCAGGAAATGAAGCGCCAACGCAAGCTGGTACATGTCATTCGACTACCCATCCGCTGGGGCGACATGGATGCTTACAACCATGTCAACAACACCATTTATTTCCGCTACATGGAGCAGGCGCGGGTCGAATGGATGGAGGGGCTTGGCTTGTTGGTGCGTCTGGGTGGCGATGGGCCGGTGATCGTCAATGCCAGTTGCACCTTCCTGAAGCCGATGAATTATCCGGGAACCGTCGAGGTGCGGACTTATGTCGACCCGCCGGGGCGTTCCAGCGTGCAGACCCATATGGACATGCTGATCGACGGCGAACTGTACGCCGAAGGCGCGGCCAAGATCGTCTGGACGAACACGCAGACGGGCAAATCCATTCCGCTTCCCGATCGCTTGCGGGCCTTGCTCGAAGCGGCGTGAACGGGGCACCCACGGTCATGAACAAGCGACAAATCTGGGAAAAACTGCTGTCGGCCGAGCGGCCGGGGGCCGGCAAGGCGTCGGGGTCGCCGGAGCGCACCGCCTTCCAGCAGGATTACGACCGCATCGTTTTCACCTCGGCCTTCCGCCGCCTCAAGGACAAGACCCAGGTCTTTCCGCTCGCGAAAAGCGATTACGTGCGCACCCGCCTGACGCACAGCCTGGAGGCCAGTTGCGTCGGCCGTTCGCTGGGTGCCGTGGTCGGCCGCGAGATCATCGCCCGGCACGGCTTGCAGCATGTCGAATCGGGCGACTTTGGAGCCATCGTCGCCGCCGCCTGTCTGGCCCACGACATCGGCAATCCGCCCTTCGGCCATGCCGGCGAGGATGCCATCCGCGAATGGTTCCGCAATTCCGGGCTGCTCGACCGCCATCCGTTTTCTCCGGCGCAACGGGCCGATTTCGAGCGCTACGAGGGCAACGCCCAGGGCTTTCGCATCGTCACCCGCCTGCAAAGCCCGGCCAATCCCGGCCTGCAACTGACCAGCGCGGTGCTGGCGACCTTCACCAAATATCCCCGGCCCTCGGCGCTCGGCGTGGAACTCGACGGCAAGAGCGGCAAGAAATTCGGCTTCTTCCAGCACGACGCCGAGGCTTTCCGCGCCGTCGCCGCCTCCGCCGGCCTCATCGAGCGCATTCCCGGCACGGCCTGGCGGCGGCATCCTCTGGCTTTTCTGGTCGAAGTGGCGGATGACACCTGCTACCTGATCGTCGATCTCGAAGACGCCGCCAAGCTCGGTTTCGTGCCTTACCGCGATGCCGAGTGCCTGCTTGGCGAACTGGCGGGCAACTCGGTGACGAGCGGCCGCCTGGAGCGTCTGCACGATGCGAAAGAGCGCCTCGAATATCTGCGCGCCAAGGCCATCGGCCGCCTGCTCGAAAGCGCCGCGGCGGTGTTTCTCGAAAACGAGGCCGCCATTCTGGAGGGTAATTTCGACGCCGATCTGCTCGACCAGTCGCCGGTCGCCGTGCCGCTCCAGGCCGTGCTCAGGGTGGCCAAGGAAACCATCTACACGGCGCGGCCGGCGCTGGAAATCGAAACCGCCGGTTTCGAGGTGCTCGGTGCGCTGCTCGGGCTGTTCACCAGCGCCGTCGAGGCCGCCAGCGGCTTTGGCCGGATGACGACCCGCGAGCGCATGCTGCTCGAGCTGCTGCCGCTCCAGTTTCTCGGCCACGGCGGCCAGCCCGATGCCGATCCTTATGTCCGCTTGCTGCAAGTCGCCGATTTCGTCGCCGGCATGACCGATTCCTACGCCGTCGACCTGTACCGAAAACTCAGGGGCTTCGATCTGCCAGCCTGAATTTGAGAGCCTGTCTGCGATCCCTGGACAGGCTCTGAAAATGGCTGACAAATTCAGTCAGGTTTTTTAAAATTTCACCTTTTCGCCAAGGGAGATCGGGTTTCATGTTCGGGAGGTTGAACGAGGACATCCGCGCGGTTTTCGCCCGCGATCCGGCGGCGCGTTCCTTTTGGGAAGTCCTGACCTGTTATCCGGGCATTCATGCCCTGATCCTGCACCGTTTTGCGCACTGGCTGTGGGGCCATCGCCTGCGCTGGCTGGCGCGTTTCGTCGGCTATTTCGCGCGCTTCGCCACCGGCATCGAAATTCATCCGGCGGTGCAGATCGGCCGGCGCTTCTTCATCGATCACGGCATGGGCGTGGTCATCGGCGAAACCGCCGAGATCGGCGACGACGTGACGCTCTACCACGGCGTCACGCTGGGCGGCACGTCGTGGAACAAGGGCAAGCGCCATCCGACGCTGGGCGACGGCGTGGTCGTCGGCGCCGGGGCCAAGGTGCTCGGGCCGATCACGGTCGGCGCCGGGGCCAGGATCGGCTCCAATGCCGTGGTCACCAAGCCGGTGCCGGCCGGGGCCACCGCCGTCGGCAATCCGGCGCGGCTCGTCGATCAGTCGGAAGAAGGCCGGCAGCGTGAGAAGCAGGCCGAGAAAATGGGCTTTTCCGCCTACGCCGTCGGCGGCGACCAAGACGATCCGCTGGTCAAGGCCATTCACGGCCTGCTCGACCATGCCGCCGAAACCGACCGCCGGCTGGAATCGCTGCTGCGCGAACTCAACGCCCAGGGCGTTGCCTGCGACGAGGACGTGCAGGCGGCCGACCATTTCGATCCACACTATCTGAGCAAAATAGTTGACTAATTTTGTCTGGTTTGTTTATTGTTGACCAACACACTGGGTTATTAGCTGG
>WQUQ01000079.1 GCA_009782025.1 Desulfobulbus sp.
GCGACTGGGTGCTCGGTTCCGATGAGTGGGTCACCATGGGCGTGCCCTCCGACGGCTCCTACGACATCCCCAAGGGCATCGTGTTCGGCATGCCGTGCGAGTGCAAGGGCGGTTCCTACAAGATCATCCAGGGTCTGGAAATCGACGCCTACAGCCGGGAGAAGATCAACCTGACGCTGAAGGAACTGACCGACGAGGCCGAGGCCGTCAAGGACATGCTGTAATCCGGCCAGTCGCCTAGCCTCACCCGAAGGCCGCGGTAGAATGCCGCGGCCTTTTTCATTTTCACCGCCCGAACGCCATGCGCCATCCCAAAGAAATCCTTTTCGCCGGCGAAAAGCCCTTCCCCATCCTGCCCGCCGTCGACCACTATGCCGGGTCGGAAAAATTGATGCGGAAGGCGCTCCAGTTGCAGCAGGAACTCGGCCCGATTTTCGACATCACCTGCGACTGCGAGGACGGCGCCCACGCCGGCGCCGAGAAGGAGCACGCCGAGATGGCGGCCGGTGTGATCCTGTCGGACGACAATCGCTTCAACCGCGTCGGCGCCCGCGTCCATGACGTGAGCCACGCGCACTGGCGACAGGACATGGAAATCCTGGTGCGTCTGGCCGGCAGCCGGCTACCCTTCATCACCCTGCCCAAGCCGTGCTCCGCCGCCAATGTGCAAATGCAGATCGAGGCGCTAAGGCAAATCGAGAAACAATGCGGCCTCGACCGCGAAATCCCGGTGCATGTACTGATCGAAACCCACGGCGCGCTGCGCGAGGTCTGGCAAATCGCGGCGCTGCCCGGCGTCGAGTCGCTCGACTTCGGCCTGATGGATTTCGTCTCCGGCCACCACGGGGCCATTCCCGGCGCGGCGATGAAAAGTCCCGGCCAGTTCGAGCATCCGCTGGTCGCCCGCGCCAAGTGCGAAATCAGCGCCGCCGCCCTGGCCTGCGGCGTCGTGCCCGCGCACAACGTGACCACCGAATTGAAGGACATCGAGGCCATCCGCCATGACGCCCTGCGCGCCCGCCGGGAATTCGGCTACCTGCGCATGTGGAGCATCCACCCGAATCAGATCCTGCCCATCATCGAGGCCATGCGCCCCGATTTTTCCGAAGTCCAGGCCGCCGCCGACATCCTCATTGCCGCCCAGGAGAGGGACTGGGGGCCGATCCAGCACGACGGCAAGCTGCATGATCGCGCTTCCTACCGCTATTACTGGGAATTACTCGAACGCGCCCAGATCACCGGCATGGACATTTCCGACGCGGCCAGGAACCGTTTCTTCGGCTGATTCAAAAATGGAATGAAACGCCCGGTCGCCGGAGAAACGTTCAGGGAACCCGTTTTTCCGGCAGCGCCACCTGCTGTCCGGTACTGAACTGGTAGTCCTTGAAGACATGCTCGGCCGTCAGCAACTGGTAGCGACCGTCGGGCAAGCGGTGGCTGGTGTCTTTCAGGCGCCAGGTCAACTGGCCGCAGGTCCAGATCTCGAAGTTGCGCATGTGCGTGCACAGGCAGGTCTTGTCCCACACCTTGACCTTGCGGGCGCCCGGATGGGCCGCCACCTCGCGGTTGTACGAAGCGATGTAGGCGCATTTGCCGGCGGCGTCCAGCAGATAGCCGTAAGCCTCGCAGTTGGGACGGATGCCGTCGCCGATGCCGGGGCTGGATTTGATCATGCGCATCGGGTAGCCGGTCGGGGAAATCTGGTTGACTTCGATGTCTTCCTCGGTGGCCTTGAAATATTCCTGCTTGGTTTCGGCCGGCAGGCCGCACTCCTCGGTGACCGTGAAGCGGGTGGCCACCTGCACGGCGGCGGCGCCCTGTTCGAGGAAAGCGGCGGCGTCGGAACCGGTGAAGATGCCGCCGGCCGGAATCACCGGAATGTCGAGATGCTCGTCCTTCAGGTAGCGCAACACGTCGGCGACAATCACCGCCAGGTCGTATTCGGCCCAGTCCATGCCGAAACCGAGATGGCCGCCAGCCAAAGGCCCTTCGACGACGATGTAATCAGGCAGGCGGTTGGTGCGGGCGCTCTTCTTGAGGAACAACTGCAAGGCGCGCACCGAGGAAACGATGATGCCCAGCTTGGCGTCGCGAAAACGCGGATGCTCCTCGATCAGGCCAAAAGAGCCGAGATGCAGGCCGGCGGCCAGCGTGATGCCGTCGATGCCGGCATCGAGCGCCGCCGACATGCGCACCTTGAGCGTCTCGCGCGGGGCGTTCATGGTCAGTTTTTCCATGCAGTTGATGAGCACCAGACCGCTGCCCCGTTTGCGCTGCATGGTGGCCTCGACATGCAGGCGGGTCGCCTCCGCCAGACGGCCAAGATCGAATTTGACCGGGGATTTGTCCTCGTTGAGCACGTTGTATTTGTAGAGGGCCAGCTTTTCCTTGACGTGTTTGGTCTCGTAGCGGCGGTCGGACACGGTGTTGATCATCGCATCCGAGATATGGCCGACGCCCCCGAGGCGCGCCGCTTCCAGCGCCAGATCGGCGGTCGAAATATCGACCCCCATGCCGCCGATCATGATCGGCACGAGTTCATGCTTGCCAAGGCGCAAGCGGAAATCATCCACACGCTTCATTTTTGTCCTCAAGGAAACCGGCACGCTCGCACTTATTCCATTTTTAAATCAGCCGAGCACGCGAAGGCGAAGCGAGAGACAGTGCGGTTGCACGGCAAGCGAAGCCGACAAAGTGATCGGTTGATTTGGAAATGGAATTACCCCTGCGTAACCGGGCCAAGCGTATGATTTTACGCCAATGTGCCCCCGGATGCTTGCCGTGCCCGGATAAATCAAGTTTTCCCGTTTCCGGCATGACTAAACTTCGCCCTTCGCTCAATCCCCACGCAAAGGTTCGCCCATGCGCCTGACCTCGCACCCGCTCTGGCTGGTTGGCTTTCGCCCCTTCTTCACCCTCGCCTGCCTGGCCGGCGTGATTCTGCCGCCCGTCTGGGCCTTGATCTTCGGCGGCCAACTGGCGGCGCCGGACACCCCGTTCAGCACGATCCAGTGGCATGCCCACGAAATGTTCTTCGGCTTCGGCTGGGCGGTACTCGGCGGTTTTCTGCTGACCGCGACCAAGAACTGGGTCGAGATTCGCGGTTATCACGGCCTGGCCTTGCTGCTGCTGGCTGCCGCCTGGATCGTCGAACGCCTCGCCATGAGCTTTGGCGGCCACTGGCCGCGGCCGCTGTTCCTGCTGGCCGGCAACCTGTTCCTCGGCAGCATCGTCGTCATGCTGTTGTGGACGCTGACCCGCTATCGCCAACGCGACAGTTACCGCGACAACGTTTTTTTCCTGGTCATGCTGCCGGCCTTCATCGTCGCCAAAACCCTGCTGCTGGCCGGCAGCGACTTTACCGCCGGCATCACGATGAGCATTGGCCTGTTCCGCCTGGCTTTTCTGGTCATGCTCGAACGCACGCTGACGCAATTCATGAAAGCCGCCTTCCAGGTGCAAATCCTGCGCCAGCCCAGTCTCGACATGGCGATCAAGCTGCTCGGTCTGACGCTGGTGGTCGAATTTCTGCTGCCGCCGCCGCTGGCCGCCGCCATCGCGCTGACTCTGGCGGCGCTGCTCGGCATCCGCTTCGTTTTCTGGAAACCGCAACTGGCCTTGCGCCGTATCGACATCGGCATCATGACTATCGGCTACCTGATGATCGTGCTGCAACTGCTGGTGGACGCCTTCGGCCATCTCGCCAACCTCGTCTGGGTTGGCTCCGTATCGGTGCATCTATTTACCGTCGGCGTCATGGGCTGCGTCATCCCGGCGATGATGATCCGCATCGCCAACGGTCACACCGGGCGCAAGGTCGTATTCACGGGCGCGGACCGACTGGTCCTGTACCTCATGCTGGCCACGCTGTTCTTCCGCATCGGCCTGCCGCAGTTGTTTCCGGCCGGCTACCTGGGCTGGATCTACCTCTCCGCCGGCGCCTGGGCGCTGGCCTGGGGCATTCTCGCCTGGCGCATCATCCCCTTGTTGCTGCAACCGCGCATCGACGGTCGCGAGCACTAGATCAGATCTTGAACCCGGCGACGCGCGTGCGCAGACTTTCGGCGAGTTTTTCCAGTTCGGCGGCATGTTCGGCCGATTGTTTGGCCATGACGCTGCTGTCATCCGACATGCTGGCGATTTTTTCGACATTTCTGGCGATTTCGGCGATCGCCGTCGTCTGTTCGCCGATCGCATGCGAAATGCTCGTCACGGCGGCATTCACCTGACTGGCGCTGTCGCGGATGTTGGCAATGCTGGCACCGGCATTTTCGGCGTATACCATGCCTTCTTCGACCTGATGAACGCCGCTGTCCATGCTCGTCACCGCCCCTTCGGTGCCGGCCTGGATGCGGCCGATCAGCGTGGCGATTTCCTGGGTCGACGCGGACGTGCGCTCGGCGAGCTTGCGCACCTCGTCGGCGACGACGGCGAAACCGCGCCCCTGTTCGCCAGCGCGCGCCGCCTCGATGGCGGCGTTGAGCGCCAGCAGGTTGGTCTGCTCGGCAATTTCCCGAATCACGCTGACGATCGCCGAGATGGCTTTCGATTCCTGGCCCAGCGTGGTCACCGCCGACGAAGCGGCGCGCACCGTCTCGGCAATGCGCGTCATGCTGGCGACCGCCTGCCCGATCACTTCCGCGCCCTGGCTGGAAACATGCCCGGATTCCTCGGATACGCTATTGGCATGATTGGCGTTTTCGGACACATTGACGATATTGGCGTTGATTTCCTCGATGCTGGAGGCCATGGCCGCCGCGGCATCGCTCTGCCGTCCCGATTGCGTCGCCACCTGCGTGGCCGAACCGGACAGTTCGGCGGATTTTTCAGCCAACCGGAATGATGCGGCATGGATGTCGCTCAAGGTGGCGCGCATATCCCTGGTCATTTTGTTGGTCGCTTCCAGCAACTGCCCCACTTCGTCCCCGCTGCGCTGCTCGACGCTCACCGTCAGGTCGCCGGAAGCGATGCGCCGCATCGCTTCGACCGCTTCCATCAGAGGCCGCGTCACCCAGCGGCGTGAGGAAAAGAATACCGTGACGCACAGCAGGATACACAGCGCCACCGCCCCGAGGATCAGGCGATTGCGCACGGCGTGGGTCTGCACCTTGAGTTCATCGACATAAATGCTCGAGGCGATGACCCAGTTCCATGCCGGCATGGACGTGAACGCGGCTATTTTCTGGTACTCCTCCGTTTCACCCGGTTTGGGGAAGAGGTAGTAGACCACCCCCTCCTTCCCCTCCACCATCTCGCGGATGTAATAAACGCCATTGCTGTCCTGGGCGTCCCACAGGCTCTTGCCCTCTTTCGTCGGATGCAGGACGAACGCGCCTTTGTTGGCGGCATCCATGGCGAAAATGTAACCGGTCTCGAACAACCTGATGTTTTGCAACCTCTTTTTCAGATCGACCAACTGTTCACTGAAATCCAGCCCGACGAAAAGGGCGCCGACGACCTGGCCCGAGGCGCTGAGGATCGGCCTGTAATGCGTCATGTAGTCACGGCCGAACAGGCGCGCCTTGCCGATATAGGTCTTGCCGGCCAGCAGCAGTTCGCGCGCCGGATGTTGCGCGCCCAGCGGCGTGCCCATGGCTCGCGTCCCGTCTTCCTTTTTGAGCGACGTGGCAATACGGACGAAGTCATCGCCCTGGCGAACGAACAGGGTGCCAACCGCCGTGGTATTGGCGGTAAAGCGATCAAACGGCGCGACATTGCCGTTGAGCGCCTTGCCATTCAAGGTCAGCGCGGGCGTTTTGGCGCTGCCGACCTCGATGGTTTCATCGGCGCGCAAGGCGAATTCCCCGCTGAAATCCACCTGCAAGGTTTGGATCAGCCGTTCCGTCGCCTTCTCAAGCGATACGCGAACCGTTTCGATCATATCGACGGCCTGTTGATTGGTTCGCTTGATTTGGTCGATGCCCTGCCGCAAAAATACGGAATTCAGCCAGATGCTCAAGGCAATGATCGCCACGATGAACAGACCGAGAATCGTCATGGCTTGAATGACGTTCAATTTTGTCGAAATCGAGAAATTGCGGAATGCGCCGCTTGTCATGATTCCCCGCTCACTATTGATGACCCGCTGAGCAATTTACCAGATTCGTCATCATTCCTGTTCGCCTGCCATGGTGTCTACAATCAAATCAACGTTTCGCCCGACATTCCCTCCGGGACGATCATCTTGGCAAACAACCCACGATCCTCCAATCCGCCCGGCCTCATGCCAGGTTTTCTGGACGAGCGGCGGCAGGAAACAAGGCATTCGAGAAAACGCAAACGGGGCACCCAAGCGCCCCGTTTGTCATGGCCATGCTTCGCCGGATTATTCGGTGGCGGCAGCCTTTCTGGCCGACAGCTTTTCCTTGATGCGGGCCGACTTGCCGGAACGCTCGCGCAGGTAGTAGAGCTTGGCGCGACGCACATCGCCGCGGCGCTTGACCTCGATCGAGGCGACCAGCGGAGAATAGGTCTGGAAGGTCCGTTCGACGCCCTCGCCGGAGGAAATCTTGCGCACGGTGAAGCCCGAGTTCAGGCCACGGTTGCGCTTGGCGA
>WQUQ01000080.1 GCA_009782025.1 Desulfobulbus sp.
TTGGCGTTGGCCTTGATCGTTTCCCTGCTGGCCGGGGCCGCCTGGCTGGCGCGCAAGGTCAGCGGCGGCAAGGGGTTCGGCCTGGGCGGCATGCGCGTCATCGGCGGCGTGGCGCTGGGGCCGCGCGAGCGCATCGTGCTGTTGGAGGTCGGCGAGGAATGGCTGGTGGTCGGCATCGTCCCCGGGCAGATTCGCACCCTGCATCGTCTGGCCAAGGGCGAACTGCCGGCGGCCGAAGCGGCCGGCCCGCGGTCGTTCGCCCAGTGGTTGCACAGCGTCGGCGAGCGGCGGACGCCATGACCCGGCGCCTGTTCGTCCTCATCGCCCTGCTCTTGCCGGCCGGGCTGGCCCTGGCCCAGAGCGGCGGCCTGCCGGCCATCACCAGCACGCCGACCGCCGGCGGCGGCACGACGTACTCGCTGACCATCCAGACCTTGCTGCTGATGACGGCGCTGACCTTCATCCCGGCCATGGCGCTGATGATGTCCGGTTTCACCCGCATCGTCATCGTGCTGTCGCTGCTACGTCAGGCGATCGGCACCCAGACCTCGCCGCCCGGCCAGGTGGTGATCGGCCTGTCGCTGTTCCTCACATTTTTTGTCATGAGTCCGGCGCTCGAGCGCATCTATACCGAAGCCTACCTGCCGCTGTCGGAAAACCGCATCGACGTGATGCAGGCCGCCGAGCGGGCAGTGGTGCCGCTGCGCGGTTTCATGCTCAAGCAGACGCGCGAGGCGGATCTGGCGCTGTTCGCCGGCATCGCCAAGGCCGAGCCTTTCGCCAGGCCGGATGACATTCCGCTGCGCGTACTGGTGCCGGCTTTCGTCATCAGCGAGTTGAAAACCGCCTTCCAGATCGGCTTCATCCTGTTCATTCCTTTTCTGGTCATCGACATGGTGGTGGCCAGCATGCTGATGTCAATGGGCATGATGATGATGTCGCCGATCATGGTCGCCCTGCCGTTCAAACTGATGCTGTTCGTGCTGGTCGATGGCTGGCATCTGGTGATCGGCTCGCTGATCCAGAGTTTCACGCCATGACGCCGGAAACCGTCATGGAAATCGGCCGCCAGGCGATTCAGACGCTCCTGGTCATCGCCGCCCCGATTCTCCTCACGGCCCTGGCCGTCGGCCTGGTCATCAGCGTTTTCCAGGCGGCCACGCAGATTAACGAATCGACGCTGCAATTCGTGCCCAAGCTGATTTCCATGTTCGTCGTCCTGCTGCTCTTGGGGCCGTGGATGTTGCAATATCTGGTCGATTTCATCCAGCGCCTGTTCAACAGCATTCCGCAACTGATCGGCTAATGATTAGCATCGGTTCGGCGCAGATCGATGCCTGGATCGCCGCCTTCATTTTTCCGCTGGCCCGCATTCTCGGCTTCGTCGCCGCCGCCCCGCTGTGGAGCATGGCGGTCGTTCCGCTGCGCACCCGGCTGATTCTCGGCCTGGCGATCACGCTGGCCATCGCCCCCGCCCTGCCGCCGATGCCCGCGGTCGCGCCGGCGACGCCGACCGGTCTGTGGATCATGCTGCAACAAATGCTGGTCGGCATCGGCATGGGCTTCGCCGCCCGCACCGTCTTCGCCGCCTTCGACGTGGCCGGCGAATTCATGGGCTTTCAGATGGGCCTTGGCTTCGCCACCTTCTACGACCCGCTGCGCGGTGCGCAAACGCCGGTGGTCGCTGAATTCATCGACATCATCGCCTTTCTGCTGCTGTTGGCAATGAATGGCCATCTGCTGTATTTCGCCACGCTGGCGCAAAGTTTCGTCGCCATACCGGTCAGCGCCACGCCGCTGGCGACGGCGTCGTGGCTGAATCTGGTGCAGTTGGGCGGTCACATCTACTCGGCCGGCCTGCTGCTGGCGCTGCCGGTGGTCGTGGCGCTGATGATTACCAACCTGGCCTTGGCCGTGCTGACACGGGCCGCGCCGCAGTTGAACATCTTCGCCCTCGGTTTTCCGCTGACCCTGCTCGGCGGCTTCTTCACCCTCGCCATCAGCCTGCACTACATGGCCCGGCCGATGCAGGCGATATTTGAAATCGCCCTCAGCGCCATGCTCGGCTTCGCTGTGGTTCGGTAGGGCGGAATGACGAAATTGGAGCCGTAAGCATGTGAGCGGTGTCTGTGCCGCCTTCTGCTCAAACAGATGGTGGCTTGGGGGCGGGGGCGATTTCTTGACGGACCGCCTCGACCAGGCCGTGCAGGTCGCCGCCCTTCATGCCGATTTCACCGAGCACGGCGTCGAGAATGGGTTGCTGCGCCCGATAGGCCAGCGCTGCGGCGACCGCCTGTTCGGCCAGATTGCCGCCGCCAGCCGGGGCATTGCCGCCGCCGCTGCCACAGCTCCCACCGCGATTGAGGCCATCGACCTGAACGATCTTGATGCCGTCGATTTTCTCGATCGGTTTGACCGAGGCTTCGATGATGCCGGGCAGGGCTTCGAGCAGCTTCATCTTGATCTGCATGGCGATCTGCTCGGCGGCCAGGGTGTTTAGAGCCGCGTTGCGCAGATTGATACCGTTGGCATCGACCTCGTATTGCACCTGCTGTGCCTCGGCCTTGATCTTGACAGCCTGCGCGTGATTTTCCGCCGCGTCCCGCTCGGCCTCGGCCGCGACGCGCACGCCGATGGCCTGTTGCTGCGCCTGACGCTCGGCTTCGACCAGGGCGATTTGTTTTTCCCGCTCGGCGACGGCGACTTCAC
Source organism: Desulfobulbus sp. (assembly GCA_009782025.1). Classification (GTDB taxonomy): domain Bacteria; phylum Pseudomonadota; class Gammaproteobacteria; order Burkholderiales; family Rhodocyclaceae; genus Azonexus. The sequence continues at coordinate 2,710 of WQUQ01000080.1, forward strand.
GGGCGGTCTTGACCTGTTCTTCGGCGCGGGCGGCCAGGGCGCGCGCCTCGTTGGCCTGCTTCTCGGCCTCGGACTGTGCCCTGGATTTTTCCGCGATGGAAATCAGCTTGTCCTGATCGGCCAGGGTCGTGCGCTTTTCCTGGTCGATCTTCGCCACCTGCACTTCGCGGTCGGCCTCGATCTGGCGCTGGCGGATGGCACGGTTCTTTTCCACCTCGGCCTCCTGCACCTGACGCTCGGCGTCGATTTTCGCCTGTTGCGCCTCGCGCTCGCGCTGGGCGGTGATGCTGGCGACCTCGGCGGTCTGCTGCGCCTGGCGAGTGGCCACTTCCTGCTGCTGTTGCAGGGTGGCGAAGGTCTGATCCTTCTCGATGTTGAGCTTCAACTGCGTCGCCTCGAAATTCTTTTTGGCAATCGCCACGGCGGTGTCCTGCTCGATTTCGTTGCGCTCCTTGGCGCGCTGCTGCGTTTGCTGCGTCAGCTTGGTCAGGCCCTCGGCGTCGAAGGCATTCTGGGCATTCAGGAAGCTGATCGGCGTCTGGTCGAGGCGGGTCAGACTGACCGATTCGAGTTCCAGGCCGTTTTTCAACAAATCCTCGGAAACGGCGTTCTGTACGGCGTTGATGAAGTCGGCCCGCTTGTCGAGCAGTTCGTGCATGCTCATCGACACGGCGGCGGCGCGCAGGGCGTCGACGAATTTATCCTCGACCAGTTCCTTCAGAGAATCCGGGTGCATGGTGCGTTGGCCGAGCGTCTGCGCCGCATTGGCGGCGCCCTCGACGCTGGGGATGACGCGCACGAAGAAAGCGGCCACGGCATCGACGCGCAGGCGGTCGAGGGTAATCAGGCTGTCGGTGCCGGCGCGCGAGACTTCGAGCTTGAGCGTGTTCATGTTGATGTTCACGCATTCGTGAAAGACGGGCAGCACGATCGCGCCGCCATCCATCACCACTTTCTGGCCGCCCAAGCCGGTGCGGACGAAGGAAAGCTCCTTCGAGGAACGCCGGTAGAGGCGCGAAAAGACCAGGCCGATGATGAAAAGGCCGAGCAGAACGATGCCGACCAACAGGCCGATGCCAAAAAGCGAATCCATGATGTTGTCGTTCTCCGTGAAAAATTAGAGCAAATCGGGGCGCGGGTTGGGGATGGCGTGAAAACGGGCGCCGGAAACCTGGCTGACCAGCAGCACGGCGTCGCCGGTCGCCAATTCGCTGCCTTCGCTGTCCGGCTCGACATGGACGTAGAAGGTCTGGCCGGCTTCGTTGCGCACGCGCGCCTGGGCCGGGCGGCCGTAGCGCGCCGTGCCGTTGACCACCACGGCAATTCGCCCGACCAGGCTGGACAAGGGCACGGCGCTGGTTTCATCGGCCGGCACGATGCGGGCGAGGGCCGCGCCGCCCGCGCGCACCACCGGCAACGCGCCGAGAAAGGCCAGCGGCGCGGTCAACAAGGCCGGCGGATAGAAGCCGAACAGGCTGTGCGCCACCGCGCCGCAGACGAGGCCAATGAAGGTGAAGGCGGTCAGCAGCAGCACCAGCAGCACGAGGATGGGCACCTTGCCGATGTGCAGCCAACCCAGCCAGCTATCCAGCGGACTATCGAAATCGGCGTCGACCTCGGGTAGCAGGTTATCCATCCAGGCCGATACGCTGACGCCGAGCAGAAGCCCCGCGCCCTCGATCACCGCCAGGGCGATCAACAGCACGAGCGCGACGGCGAACGGCCAGGATTCGGGGGCGAGCAGGAGTTCCACCGCCAGCCTTTCAGGCGGGTTTGCCGCCGCGCCCGGCCTTGAGGGCGGCCAGGCGCTCGGCGATGCGGTTGTTGCGCTGCATGTCCGCCAGTTCGCGCAGCTTGGCTGTTTCCGCCACGCCGCCGCCGACCAGTCCGCTGGCCCCGGTTTGCCGGGCGATGACGCGGGCGAAATTGGCTTCCGCCTCGTCGACGCGGCTTTGCCGGTTGTCGCCCGGTGTGCCGGCGACGCTGGCTGCCGTACTTTCCTGGCTGCGGCGGAAGTCGTTCAGCGTCTGCTCCAGTTCGCGCTTCTTGGCTTGCAGCGCGACGAGGTAGCTTTCGTATTCGCGCGCCTGTTCGTTCTGCTCGTCGAGCGATTTCTGCAACACCGGCAGCAGATCCTCAATGTCGGCCTGGCGGGCGATGGCGGCGCTGGCCAGGTCGTCGCGGCTTTCGTTGAGCGCAACTTCGATCTGCTCGGCCAGGGTTTCATGCTCGGCATTGAGGCGGGCGACGCGGGACAGCACCAGGTGCTTGGCCGCCTCGCATTTGCCGAGATCGCCCCGGACTTCGCCGGCGACCTGTTCAATTTCCCGGATGGCCTGGGTCATGACCGCTTCGGGGGCCAGATTTTCCGCCTTGTCGAGCAAGGCATGGGTGCCGCCGACGATGATGCGCGAGACGCGCGAGGCAATGGTTTCAGCCATGGTTCGTTTCCTTCCCTTTTCTGCTTGAAATGATCTGGGCCAACTCGATGATCTCCGGCAAATGCCGATCATACGCGCCAGAGGCATAGGTCGCCGGCTGCGAGGTGATGTTTCCCTTGAGCAGCGCGGCGAACAGCCGGAAAGCGCGCTGCGCGATCAGGGCCTCGCTGGTCGCGCCCTGTCCGTCCTCCGCCGCCGGGCGGCCGGCGACGAGCAAGGCCATGATGGCCGGCGCGTGCTCGACAACGGCGGCGAGCAGGTCGGAATGCCGCTGCTGCTCGCGTTCGAGCGCCCCCATCTCATCGACGAAGGGCTGCACCAACTGGCGCATCCAGGCGCTACAGCGTTCGGGGTCGCGCATGCCCTGCTGCTGCTCGCGCGCCTGCTGCAACAAGGCGCGTAATTTCTCGCTCGGCGTCGGCGCGCCGCCGCCGGGAAGCGACACCAGCCAGTTGAAATCCTCGTCCGGCAGCCGGATCGACAAGGTCTGCATTCGCGCCATATCTACCCTCCTTGGTTGCAAATGCAATCAAATGTATGCGATTGCAAACACAGACTAGAGGCCCTGCCGCGATCTGTCAAGCCTGCCGGCGGCTATTTGAGAGCAAGTAACCCGTTCAGCGGCGCCACGCTGCCCCAAAGCGAGACTGCACTTCCATCTCCCGCCACCCCGGCACATGCGCGCTCATCAGCGCCTTGAACATTCGACCGTGGTTCGGTAGCCGGAGATGCAGCAACTCGTGGACGATCACGTAGTCCTGAAACCGTGATTCCTGATCGAACAAATCGCTCGCCAGCGTCACCGTGCCTGCCGACGAACACGAACCCCATTTGCGCCGCATTGCCTGCACGCGCACCACGCGCGGATTGACCTTGAGTTTGAGCGCCCAAGCCAGCGCGCGGCGGCGCAGTTCCTGCGCGGGATACAGGGAGGACTTCATTCGTCCGTCTCCGCCAGTAGCAGCTTTACCGCCAGATCGACAGCGCGGGCGCGTTCTTCCGACGTCAACTTCAGCATCGGCTTGTAGAGCGCGGCACGCAGCCGCCGCTGTTCGTCGGCGTTAACGGCGGCGTTCGGGAAGCGCCCCAGGAGTTCTTCGGCTTCTTTCGCCAACGCCATCGCATCCAGTCCCGCCGCCTTCACCGCCGCGTCTTCGCGCAACACCCAATACACGCCGAAAGCGCGGGCCGAAAGGCCGCTGTCGCGTGCGGCCTTCATCGCGGCTTCCTTCTCCGCCGCCAGCGCCGCCAGTTGATCCATCGCGGCAAGGCCCGTGGTCTTGCGTTCCTCCAAGTCTTTCAGAATACGTTCGGCGCGATCCTTCAGCGGTTGCAACACCGGCGCGGCGGCGGCGTTGTCGTCGATTTCCTTCTGCAAGCCGCGCACGAGGTTGA
>WQUQ01000081.1 GCA_009782025.1 Desulfobulbus sp.
CGGCCGTGCACGGCGTCGAAGTATTGGGCCTGGATCTGCGCGGTGATCGGGCCGCGGCGGCCGATGCCGATCTGGCGGCTGTCGAGTTCGCGGATCGGGGTGATTTCGGCGGCGGTGCCGGTGAAGAAGGCTTCGTCGGCGATGTAGACGTCGTCGCGGGTCAGGCGGCGGGTGACGATGCGGTAGCCGAGATCCTGCGCCAGCGTATGCACGGTGGCGCGGGTGATGCCGGTCAGGGCCGAGGCGATTTCCGGTTCATAGATGACGCCATCCTTGATGATGAACAGGTTTTCGCCCGAACCTTCGGCGACGAAGCCGTCCACGTCGAGGAGCAGGGCTTCGTCATAGCCGTTTTCGGTGGCTTCCATGTTGGCGAGGATGGAGTTCATGTAGGAGCCGGCGCTCTTGGCGCGGCACATGGCGACATTGACGTGGTGGCGCGCGTAACTGGCGGTTTTGACGCGGATGCCTTGTTCCAGCGCGCCCTCGCCGAGGTAGGCGCCCCACGGCCAGGCGGCGATGGCGACGTGCGTTTTGGCGCCCTTGGGCGAAACGCCCATCTTCTCGGAGCCGTAAAAGGCAATCGGGCGCAGGTAGCAGGATTCGAGCTTGTTGGCGCGCACGACTTCCTGGTGCGCGGCCATGATCGTTTCCCTGTCCCAGGGCATTTGCATGCGGTAGATGTGCGCCGAGTTGAACAGGCGGTCGGTATGTTCCTTGAGCCGGAAGATGGCCGTGCCGGCGTCGGTCTTGTAGGCGCGCACGCCCTCGAACACGGACAGGCCGTAATGCAGCGAATGGGTGAGGACGTGGGTGGTGGCTTCGCGCCAGGGAATGAGTTTGCCGTCTTGCCAGATGAAACCGTCACGATCCGCCATGGACATGGTTGTTCTCCGTGTTGCGTCGATGTAAAGCTGTTCATTCTAGCGGAAATCAGCCGGTAAAATAGCGCCTTTGCCGCCTGAGTCCGCGTCATGGTCTGGAAACCGAATGTCACCGTCGCCGCCGTCATCGAACGTGACGGCAAGTTCCTGCTGGTCGAGGAGGAGATCGAGGGCAAGCTGCGGCTCAATCAGCCGGCCGGCCATCTTGAAGCAGACGAGACGCTGGTCGACGCAGTGGCGCGCGAGACGCTGGAGGAAAGCGCCTGGCATTTCCGGCCGACGCATCTGGTGGGCATTTATCACTGGCAGCGCCCGGAGAGGGATATTAAGGGCGGGGACATCACTTTTCTGCGCTTCACTTTCACCGGCGAAGCGCTTGGTTGCGAGGCCGGTCGTCGACTTGACGACGGCATTGTCGCCGCCCGCTGGCTGACGCTGGCCGAAATTCGGGCGAACCGGGCGCGGCATCGCAGTCCGCTGGTTCTGCGCGGCATCGAGGACTGGCTGGCTGGCCGGCGCTATCCGCTCGATCTGCTGGTGCATTGCGCGTGATTCGCGACAGTCTGGCGGCGCGCGGCGATCTGCGCTGGCACCGGGTGCTGGAGCCGGAAGTACGCTATTTCGCGCTGGTTTTTCCCGCCCATTACACGGCGGTGATCGAGACGACGGACGATGCCGCAAAGCGTTTCGTCGTCGATAGCTGGTTCGTCGATAATGGTCAGCCGGCGGTGATTCTGCCGCTGGAGGACTGGCAGAAAGGGGCTGGACCCGATGTCTGAAAAAACCGTGGTGGTTGGTTTGTCCGGCGGCGTCGATTCCGCCGTCGCGGCGCTGTTGTTGAAACATCTGGGCTGGAAGGTGATCGGCCTGTTCATGAAAAACTGGGAGGACGACGACACCGAGGAATACTGCTCGTCGCGCCAGGATCTGATCGACGTGATGAGTATTGCCGATGTCATCGGCATCGACGTTGAAGTGGTTAATTTCGCCGCCGAATACCGCGAGCGGGTGTTTGCCGAATTTCTCGCCGAGTACCAGGCCGGCCGCACGCCGAACCCGGATGTGTTATGCAATTCAGAAATCAAGTTCAAGGCTTTTCTCGACCACGCCATGAAGCTGGGGGCCGACCGCATCGCCACCGGCCACTATGCCGGCGTGCGCGAATTCAATGGCGAGTATCAGTTACTCAAGGCCGAGGATGGCGCCAAGGATCAGAGCTATTTCCTCTATCGCCTGAACCAGGCGCAACTGGCCAAAACAATGTTTCCGCTGGCCAATTTTTACAAGCGCGAGGTGCGCAAGATCGCCGAGTCCGAAGGGTTGCACGTTGCCGCCAAGAAGGATTCGACGGGCATCTGCTTCATCGGCGAGCGACCGTTCAAGGAATTCCTGGCCCGCTACCTGCCGCCAAAACCGGGCGAGATCCGCCGCCTGGACGATGACAAAATGCTCGGCGCCCACGATGGCCTGATGTACCACACCATCGGCCAGCGCAAGGGCCTCTACATCGGCGGTCTCAAGGAAAAAGGCCAGCCGGGCGGCGGCGAACACGAAGCCTGGTTCGTGGCCGGCAAGGATATGAAAAACAACGTGCTCTACGTCGTGCAGGGGCGCGATCACCCGGCGCTGTTCAAAAGTGCGCTGGTCGCCGAGCAGCTATCCTGGATCGCCGGCCGCGCCCCGCAAACGCATTGGGTCTACACCGCCAGGCCGCGCTACCGCGCCGCCGACCAGGCCTGCGAAATCGAGCGTTTCGATGAGGGCGCCTGCGAAATCCACTTCGCCGAACCCCAGTGGGCGCTGGCGCCAGGGCAGTCGGTGGTGGTGTATGAAAGCCGGGTTTGTCTGGGCGGCGGGGTGATCGTTTGAATGGGGGGCGAGCGAAACCGCGTCATGTAGGGCGGCGGCTCTGCCCCGCCGGTTCAAAGTCAAATTTGATGTTGGTCGGCGGGGCAAGCCCCGCCCTACGGCTGTCGCCTCATTCCCTCGGCGCCGTATCGGCAAATGACGCACGTTGCAGCAGCTTGGCGTACAGCTTGTCGAGATTGGAGTGACTTTTCCGCCAGGTGATGTCGGGCAGGCGAAAGCCGAGGTAGCCGAGAGCAGAGCCGACGGCGATGTCGGCCAGCGACAAGTGGGTGCCCATGCAGTACGGTTTTTCGCCCAGTTCGGCGGCCATGAAGGCGAGGCTGCGCGTGATTTTTTCCTGCTGGTAGGCGGTCCATTTGGCGTCTTGCCGGGCCTCCTGGCGGCGCGATTCGTACACGATCAGCACGGCGGCGTCGCAGATGCCGTCGGCCAGGGCCTCCCAGCGTTTGACTTCGCTCCGCTCGCGATTGGGCGTGGGGATCAGCTTGTTGTTGGGCGAGGCGTTGTCGATGTATTCGACGATGACGCGCGAATCGAAGATCGGCGTTTCGTCGTCCAGCACCAGCACCGGAATCTTGCCCAGCGGGTTGAGCGCCGGCACTGCGCTGTCGGGCGATGACATCGGCACGTCGATCACGAAGTCGTATTCGATCTTCTTTTCGGCCAGCACGATCCGGGCCTTGCGGGTATACGGGCTGGTTGGGGAGCCGATCAGCTTCATCGCATGCTCTCTGATTGAGGGAATACGATTATAACGTATGGCGAGGGCTTCGCCGGGCGGTTAAAATGCCCGGCTCTGCAAAAGGATGTCGTCCATGAATTTCAATCCCTTGACCGCTCTTTCTCCGCTCGATGGCCGCTATGCCGGCAAGGTCGACGCCCTGCGCGAGCATTTTTCCGAGTTCGGCCTGATTCGCGCCCGCCTCAAGGTCGAGATCGAGTGGCTGAAGGCGCTCTCTGCCGAGCCGCATTTCGCCGAGATCGCCGCCTTCTCGCCGGCGACCGTGGCCGAACTCGATGCGCTGGCGGCTGGTTTCGGCCCCGAGCAGGCGGCCGAGGTCAAGGCCATCGAGGCCACCACCAACCACGATGTCAAGGCGCTGGAATACTGGATCAAGGAGCACACCCAGGGCAATGCCGAGGTGCAGAAGGTCAGCGAGTTCATTCACTTCGCCTGTACTTCGGAGGACATCAACAACCTGTCGCACGCGCTGATGTGCCGCGGCGCCCGCGAGCAAGCGCTGCTGCCGGCGCTGGATGCCGTCATCGCCCGGCTGGTCGAACTGGCCCACGCCCATGCCGATATCCCGCTGATGAGCCGCACGCACGGCCAGCCGGCGACGCCGACGACGATGGGCAAGGAACTGGCCAACGTCGCTTACCGCCTCAAACGCGCCCGCGAGCGCATCGCCGGGGTCGAACTCTTGGGCAAGATCAACGGCGCGGTCGGCAACTACAACGCCCACCTGGCTGCCTACCCGGGCTACGACTGGGAAGGCTTCGCCAAGCGTTTCGTCGAATCGCTCGGCCTCGTCTTCAATCCCTACACCATCCAGATCGAGCCGCACGATGCGCTGGCCGAACTGTTCGACGCCTTTGCCCGCGCCAACAGCATTCTCATCGATCTCGACCGCGATGTCTGGGGCTATATCTCGCTCGGCTACTTCAAGCAGAAGGTCAAGGCCGGCGAAATCGGCTCCTCGACCATGCCGCACAAGGTCAATCCCATTGATTTCGAGAATTCCGAAGGCAATCTGGGGTTGGCCAACGCGCTGTTGAAACACCTCGCCGAAAAGCTGCCGATCTCGCGCTGGCAGCGCGATCTGACCGACTCCACCGTGCTGCGCAACATGGGCGTCGGCCTGGGCTACGCGCTGCTCGGCTACGACTCGTTGCTGAAGGGCCTTGGCAAGCTCGAAATCAATGCCGAAGCAATGAAAGCCGATCTCGACGCCAATTGGGAACTGCTGGCCGAGCCGATCCAGACCGTGATGCGCCGCTATGCCGTGGCCAATGCCTACGAAAAACTCAAGGACCTGACCCGCGGCGCCCGCGTCTCGCGCCAGGGCATGCAGGATTTCGTGGCGACCCTGGATATTCCGCAGGCCGCCAAGGCCGAACTGTTGAGACTGACGCCCTGGGATTACACCGGCAAGGCGGCGGAACTGGCGAAACGGATTTGAGTTAGCGGTGTTTTTTTCCATGCAGCCGGCCCCCACCCTAACCCTCCCCCGCGTGCGGGGGAGGGAATCGGACTCCTTCCCCCGTCCCCGACGGGGGAAGGCCGGGATGGGGGCAGGCAGCGCAAGGCAGTCCCGATGATCTGCGCCAAATGCCGGCAGGAAGTCCCGGCGGATGCCATCTACTGCCCGCATTGCACCGGCGAGCGCCGCACCACTGACCGCGAGGTGATTCGCGGCGGCATCCGGGGCGGGCTGCTCGGCCTGTTCATCGGCCTGCTGCCGGCGCTGCTGCTGCTTGCCATCTACGGCCCCGTGCGCGGCATCAAGGGAATCGCCTTCGCCGTGCCGGCGGTCACTTTTACCACCGGGCTGATCGTCGGTCTGGTCAAAGCCAAACGCGACTGGAAATAATCTCAATGTCTTTCGCCGAAAACCTGAAAAAACTGCCCGGCATCTCCCACCTGACCGCGCTCAACCTGCTCGACGCCGCCGGCAACGTCGTCGCCTGCATCGAGAACAAGCCCGGCAGCCAAGGGTCGCTGGCGGTGTACAACCATCTGGCGCAAACCTACGGCTCGATCAATGCCGAGGCGGCGAAGAAGGGGCTGGAAATTTTTGCCGAACAAACCGAGGACGAACGCGCCCATCCCGGCAAGCATCCCAACATCGCCCGCCTGCTGGCGATCGAGTCCGGCCAGCCGGCGCTGCGCGTCAAGCACGTTTTCGCGCTGTAGGCGACCCCGTTTATATATTTTTACAGCAGCCGGCTGACGAGGTCGGTAGAATCCGCAGTTCCCTCAAACATCACTGGAGAAAGACCCATGAAGAAACTCATGCTCGCCCTGCTCGGCATTACCCTGGCCGGGGGCGCCGCTGCCCAGATGAAGCCGGAAGAAGCCATCAAGTTCCGCCAGTCGGCTTATGCCACGATGGCCTGGAACATGCAACGCATCAAGGCCAATGTCGAAGGCGCCTACAACCAGGACGAAGTCATCAAGGCCGCCAACGTCATTCAGAGCATTGCCAACTCCGGCATGGGGGCGCTCTATCTGCCGGGCACCGACAAGGGCAAGGGCTGGGAGAAAACCCGCGTCAAGCCGGCCTTGTTCACCGACAAGGAACAGGTCGGCAAGCTGGCCACCAACTTCAACCGGGAAGCCAATGAAATGGCCAAGGTCGCCGCCACCGGCGATGCCGCCGCCGCCAAGATACAGTTTGGCAAGCTGGGTGAAACCTGCAAGGCTTGCCACGACGATTTCCGCATCAAGGAATAAGCCGGACGCCGTCGCGTCTACTCAACAGGCGCCTGCGGGCGCCTGTTTCGCTTTCACTGGACAAAGGAAAACAGCATGAGCAGCAAACGCATTCGCCTCTGGGATCTGCCCACCCGTCTGTTTCACTGGCTGCTGGTTCTGGCCGTGATCGGCGCCGTGATCTGCGGCCAGATGGGCGGCAACCTGATTGTCTGGCACGGGCGTCTTGGGCTATTCATCATCGGCCTGGTGGTCTTTCGCCTGGTCTGGGGGCTGATTGGCTCGACCTACGCCCGCTTCGCCCAGTTTTTCCCGACGCCGGCCAAGATTCGCGCCTATCTGCGCGGGGAATGGCGCGAGCCGGGGCATAACCCGCTGGGCGCCCTGTCCGTTTTCGGCCTGCTCGCCGTGGTTGGTTTTCAGGCGGCTTCCGGGCTGTTTGTCAACGATGACATCGCCTTTCGCGGCCCCCTGTTCGACCTGGTCGGCAAGGCTTTGAGCAATCGCCTGACCGGCCTGCATCACCTGGCGGCTGATCTGTTGTATGTGCTGGTCGGCCTGCACGTGGCGGCCATCGCTTTCTATGCCCGCGTCAAGAAAAATAACCTGCTGTTGCCGATGCTGACCGGCACGAAGGAAGTCGAGCAGGGCGAAGATGCGCGCGGCGGCGGCCTGCTGGCGTTGATCGTCGCCGTGCTGCTGGCGCTGGCTGCTGTTTACGGCGCCAGCGGCGCCTGGTTGCCAAAGCCGCCGCCGCCGTCAGCGGTTGACACGCCGGCCTGGTGATTTGGCCGGCGGTAAAGAAAAAGCCGCCCGCGGGCGGCTTTTTCATGTTCCCGGCGAATCGCTTCAAACCACCGCGCCGTCCGCGTTGGCGCCTTCGACGGTCTTCTTCGGCTTGATGAACTGTTCGCGCGAGACGCCCAGCCACATGACCAGCGGGCTGGCGACCAGCACCGAGGAGTAGATGCCAAACAGGATGCCGATGGTCAGCGCCATGGCGAAGTAATGCAGCGTCTCGCCGCCGAAAATCAGCATCGACAGCACCATGACCTGCGTCGAGGCGTGGGTGATGATGGTGCGCGAAATGGTGCTGGTGATGGCGTGGTCGAGCACCTGCGGCGTGGTCAGGCCGCGCGACTTTTTGAAGGTTTCGCGCACGCGGTCAAAGACGACCACCGACTCATTGACCGAATAGCCGAGCACGGCCAGCACGGCGGCCAGCACCGAGAGCGAGAATTCCCACTGAAAGGCGGCGAAGAAGCCGAGAATGATGATGACATCATGGAGGTTGGCGATGATGGCCGAGACCGAGAAGCGCCACTCGAAGCGGAAGGCGAGGTAGATCATGATGCCGATGACGACGACCAGCAGCGCCATGGCGCCGTTCTCGGCCAGTTCCTTGCCGACCTGCGGGCCGACGTATTCGACGCGCTGCTTGGCGGCGCCCGGCGCGCCGGCGTCGAGGGCGGCCATCACCTGATCGCCCTGCCTGGCGCTTTCCTGCGCGTCCTTCAGGGGCAGGCGGATCAGCACATCCTGCGAGGAGCCGAAGTTCTGCACCTGAAAATCGGAGAAACCGGCAGCGCCCAATGCGCCGCGTATTTTTTCGAGATCGGCGGCTTGCTGGTAGCGGATTTCGATCAGCGTGCCGCCGGTAAACTCGACCGACAGGTGCAGTCCTTTGGTCGCCAGAAAGAAAACGGCGATCAGGAAGGTGACGAAGGAAATGACGTTGAACTTCAGCGCATGGCGCATGAAGGGGATGTCTTTTTTGATGCGGAAAAATTCCATGTCCGTGCCTCCTGGTTATTTGCTGCCGGCTGGGGTGGCGGTCAAGCCGGGTTTCCAGATCTGGCCGATGGCGATCTTGGCCAGTTTCTTCTGGCGGCCGTAGATCAGGTTGATGAGGGCGCGCGAGATGAATACCGACGAGTAGATCGAGGTCAGGATGCCCAGACAGTGCACCACGGCGAAGCCGCGCACCGGGCCGGAACCGAAGATGAGGAGCGCGAGGCCGGCGATCAGCGTGGTGATGTTGGAGTCGAGAATGGTGCCGAAGGCGCGCTCGTAGCCTTCGGCAATCGCCGCCTGGGGCGGCATGCCGGCGCGCAGTTCCTCGCGGATGCGCTCGTTGATGAGCACGTTGGCGTCGATGGCCATGCCCAGCGTCAGCGCGATGGCGGCGATGCCGGGCAGGGTCAGCGTCGCTTGCAGCAGCGACAACAGGGCGACCAGCAGCAGCAGGTTGGCCGACAGGGCGAGCGCCGAGACGACGCCGAACATCTGGTAATAGGCGATCATGAACAGGGCGATGGCGAGGAAGCCCCACAACGTCGAATGGAAGCCCTTCTTGATGCTCTCGGCGCCGAGCGAGGGGCCGATGGTGCGTTCCTCGATGATTTCCATCGGCGCGGCCAGCGCGCCGGAACGGATCAGGATGGCGAGATCATTGGTTTCCTGGGGCGAAAACCGGCCGGTGATCTGGAACTGGCTGGAAAATTCGCCCTGGATGGTGGCCACCGAAATGGCTTCGCCCTGGCCGCGATCAAAGAGGATGATGGCCATCCGCTTGTGCAGGTTCTCGCGGGTCACCTCGCGCATGATGCGCCCGCCGGCGGCGTCGAGTTCGACCGAGACGGCGGGCTGGTGGTTCTGGTCGAAGGTGGAACTGGCCTTGACGAAGCGGTCGCCGGTGAGCACGACCTGTTTTTTCACCGCGACCTTGGAGTCTCTGCCATCCCGGCCCCGGTCAGTGAAAAAATCGACGCCCGCCCCCGTGCCCGCTACCGTCGCGCTTTCATCCACCAGGCGCACTTCCAGCGTGGCGGTGCGGCCGATCATTTTCTTGGCCTCGGCGACATCCTGGATGCCGGGCAGTTGCACGACGATGCGATCCGCCCCCTGCTGCTGGATGACCGGCTCGGCCACGCCGAGTTCATTGACGCGATTGCCGAGCGTGGCGATGTTCTGCTTGAGGGCGGCCTCCTGGATTTCCTTTTTGGCTTGCGGCGTCAGCGTTGCCGTCAGCGTCAAATCGTTTTGCGTCAGCGCCAGTTCGCGCTGGCGGTCGGCGATCAGGGCGCGCGCCTTGTCGCGCCCTTCCGCGTCGTTGAACTTGATGACGATGCTGTCTTTGTCGCGGCTGATGCCGGCGTGCCGGATTTTCTTGTCGCGCAGTTGAATGCGCAGGTCGGCGGCGGTCGAGTCGAGACGCTTGGTCAGCGCCCCTTGCATGTCCACCTGCAACAGGAAGTGCACGCCGCCGCGCAGATCGAGGCCGAGATACATCGGCAGCGCGCCCAGGGCGGTCAGCCAGCGCGGCGAAGCCGACAGCAGATTGAGGGCGACCACGTATTGCGGATCGGTCTGGTCGGGGTTGAAGGCTTTTTCCAGCACGTCCCTGGCCTGCAACTGGATGTCCTCGGTGGCGAAGCGGGCCTTGACGCCAATGGCATCAAGCTGGATGCCGTTGTGGGCGATGCCGGCGCTTTTCAGGATTTCCTCGACGCGGTTGCGCGTGCTCTCGTCGACCTTGAGCGTGGCCTTGGCGCTGGAAACCTGCACGGCCGGCGATTCGCCGTAGAAGTTGGGCAGGGTGTAGATGAAACCCAGCGCCAGCGAGATGGCGACGATGATGTATTTCCAGAGGGGGTAGCGATTCATGGGCTTAGTCGAGAGTCGAGAGCGGGGGGAGTCGAGAGCGGGGGAGTCGAGAGAAGCAGTTCCCCAACTCTCGACTCTCGACTCTCCACTTAAAAAATCACAAAGACTTCAGCGAACCTTTCGGCAGGACGATGCCGATGGCCGGTTTCTGGACGACGACTTCGGTGCCTTCGGCGATTTCGAGGGTGACGTAGGCATCGCCGACCTTGGTGATGCGGCCGACCAGGCCGCCGCCGGTGACGACTTCATCGCCTTTTTGCAGGGCGGCGATCAGCGTCTTGTGTTCCTTGGCCTTCTTCATCTGCGGGCGGATCATCAGGAACCACAGCACGACGAAGATCAGAATCATCGGCAGCAACTGCATGAAGCCGCCGGTCGGGTCGGGAGTGCCGCCAGCGGTCTGGGCGTGGGCAAGGCTAATCATGGGGAATATCTCCGAATAACGAAAAAGCAGACGAAAAAAGCAGAACGCGCAATTTTAGCATTGGCTGCTGGATCGGTCGCGGGCGAAGGCGGCCGACCACGACGCCAGCGTGCCTGTTTCAATGGCGGCGCGCATTTCGGCCATGAGGGTCTGGTAGAAATAGAGGTTGTGCAGGGTGTTGAGCATGCCGCCGAGAATTTCGCCGTTGCGGAACAGGTGATGCAGGTAGGCGCGGCTGAACTGCGTGCAGGTGGTGCAGGCGCACGACGGATCGAGCGGGCCGGTGTCGGCGCGGTGGCGGGCGTTCTTGATGCGCACGTCGCCGAAGCGGGTGAACAGGTGGCCGTTGCGGGCATTCCTCGTCGGCATCACGCAGTCGAACATGTCGATGCCGCGCTGGACGGCGAATACCAGATCTTCCGGCGTACCGACGCCCATCAGGTAACGCGGCTTGTGCGCCGGCAGGCGCGGCGCGAGGTGGTCGAGGATGCGCGCCATATCCTCCTTCGGCTCGCCGACCGAGAGGCCGCCGATGGCCATGCCGTCGAAGCCGATGGCCTCCAGCCCGGCGAGCGATTCATCGCGCAAATCCTCGTACATGCCGCCCTGGACGATGCCGAACAGCGCGTTGCGGTTTTCCAGCTTGTCGTGCTCGGCGCGCGAGCGCTCTGCCCAGCGCAGGGAGAGGCGCATCGACTGCGCCGCTTCTCCACGGCTGGCCGGGTAGGGCGTGCATTCGTCGAAAATCATCACGATGTCGGAATTCAACACCTGTTGAATCTGCATCGAAATTTCCGGCGACAGAAAGAGCTTGGCCCCATCGTGCGGCGAACTGAACCTGACGCCGTCCTCGCTGATCTTGCGCAGGGCGCCGAGCGAGAACACCTGAAAACCGCCGGAATCGGTGAGGATTGGTTTCTGCCAGTTCATGAAATCATGCAGGCCGTGGTGCGCCTCGATGACCTCCAGGCCGGGGCGCAGCCACAGATGAAAGGTGTTGCCGAGGCAGATTTGCGCGCCGATGTCGGAGAGGCTCTGCGGCGTCATCGCCTTGACCGTGCCGTAAGTGCCGACCGGCATGAAAACCGGCGTCTGCACCTGGCCGTGGGCCAGGGTCAGCACGCCGCGGCGGGCCGCGCCGTCGGTGTGGAGGAGGTCAAATGGCATCGGTACGTTCCAGGAGCATGGCATCGCCATAGCTGAAGAAGCGATAGCGCCCGGCGATGGCATGGGCATAGGCGGCGCGGATGGCCTCGACGCCGGCGAAGGCCGAAACCAGCATGAGCAGCGTCGATTTCGGCAGATGGAAATTGGTCAGCAGGCGGTCGACCGCGCGAAAGCGGTAGCCGGGCGTGATGAAAATATCGGTTTCGGCCGCGCCGGGGCGCGGCAAACCATCGGCCTGGCTGGCTGCTTCGAGGGCGCGCAGGCTGGTCGTGCCGACCGCGACGACGCGCCCGCCGCTGGCGCGAGTAGCGGCAACGGCGGCGGCGGTGGCGGCGGGAATCTCATAGCGCTCGCTGTGCATGCGATGGTCGGCGATTTTTTCCACGCGCACCGGGCGGTAGGTGCCGGCGCCGACATGCAAGGTCACGAAAGCGGTGTGGATGCCCTGCGCTTTCAGCGCTTCCAGCATCGCCGCGGCGAAATGCAGGCCGGCGGTTGGCGCGGCGACCGCCCCCGGCGCGCGGGCGTAGATGGTCTGGTAGCGGGTTTCGTCGGCGGCGTCGGCGGGGTGGGTGATATAGGGCGGCAGCGGCAACTGGCCGTGGCGCTCGGCCAGATCCCAGAAATCGCCGTCGTCACCCGCATCGAGTTCGATGGCGAACAAATCCTCATCGACGCCGGCTCGCCCCGTCATGCGGACGCTGAAGGCGTCGGCCAGGCGCAGCCGGCAACCGGCCCTGGGCGCTTTGCTGGCGCGAATCTGACACAGCGCGCGGCGGGCGTCGACGATGCGTTCCAGCATGACCTCGACCCGGCCGCCGCTATCCTTGACGCCGTGAAAACGCGCCTTGATGACCTTGGCGTCGTTGAACACCAGCAGATCGCCGGCGCGCAGCAGTTGCGGCAGATCGGCGAAAAGGCGGTCGTCCAGATGCGCGCCAGCGACGTGCAGCAGACGGCTGCCACCGCGCTCCGGCGCCGGGTGCTGGGCGATCAGTTCAGGCGGCAGGGGAAAGTCGAAATCGTCGACGGTCAGCGACGTCATGGCAGGCGGCGGCGATTCGCGCGATACGCGACTGGAATAGCCGGAATGGAGCAAAGAGGCGAATGATACGGGGGAGGGCGGCGAAGAATCAATCGCCGGGGTTGAACTCAGGACAATCGGATGAATCTGATTGTCATGACGGAAGGCTGTGCCAAGGCACAACGTCAACTCCCTCGCCCCGCTTGGCGGGGAGAGGGGGCGCTCCCGGCCTTTGCCGAAGCCGATGACGTTCATGCGATTGCCCTGGGGTTGAACTTGGCGGTTGAACGAAAACGATGCTGTCGCTAAGATTCACCATTTACTTCAGGCCGGCGCCCACGGTGTCTCGTCGCTTGATTCTCTCCCTGAAAGCCCTCGTGCATCGCCTGTTGCTTCCCATCGCCCTGATCCTGCTCGGCGGCCTCGCCGTGGCTGATGCGCCGCGCAGCGCATCGCCCGATGCGGCCAGCGCGCACGTTGACCGCGTCGTCGCGGGGATCATGGGCTATGCCCGCTGGCCGACGCAGCCGGAAACCTATCGCTTCTGCGTGGCGGGCAAGGCGCGCTACCTGCACGTCGGGCGGGACGATCCGGCGCAGGTGGCGGAATACCCGGTCAGCGTGCGCAACCTGACAGGCGACGAAACCGGCTGGGCCGCGGCTTGCGATGTGCTCTACATCGGCGGCGTGACGCCGGCGCAGCGCGGCAATCTGCTGGCCGAGGCCGTTGGCAAGCCGGTGCTGACCATCAGCGAGGGCGATAGCGAGTGCGCCGAAACCAGCATGTTCTGCCTGGCCGTGCAGGGCAGCGAAGTCGGCCTGTTGGCCAACCTCGATGCGATTTCGCGCAGCGGCATTCGGATCAATCCGAAGGTATTGCAACTGGCGCGCCGGAAACCGAGCAGGGAACGAGCGGAATGACCGACCAACAGACGCCGACGCTGGCCAGCGTCCTGCATCGCTCGAACCTGCATATCGTGCTGATCTCGGTGTCGCTGGCCGGCATCTCGCTGTTCGTGTTGAGCATGATCGCGCTGCGTTCCTACATGCTGGACAATCTCACCCTGTCGGCGCGCTCGATAGCCTACGCGGTCGAGGCGGCGGTGGTTTTCGGCGACCGTGAGGCGACGGCCGAGGCGCTTGAGCAGATCGTTGCCAATCGGTCGGTTGCCACGGCTCGCGTGTTCGACGGCAAAGGTCAGGAAATGGCTTCTTGGCAGGCCCCGGAGCGCGGTGGATGGACGCCGCTGGAAAGGTTGATGGCCAGTATTTTTCTCGATCGAACGATCGTCGAGCCGATTCACAACACAGGCTATGACACGGCCCATGACAAGGCGCACGATGTTGGCGTCGTCAAGCTGGGTGGCTCCGGGCACGATCTCCTGATCTTCGTGCTGGTCGTGCTGCTGTGCGGGCTGGCTTCCCTGGTACTGTGCGGCGGCGTCGCCTGGCATTTGTCCCGGCGCGCCAGCATGAAAATCGTCGAACCCTTGCATCGTCTGGCGGCCGTCACGGCTGCGGCAAGGCGCGAACAGCAGTTCGGAGCGCGCGTCAAGCCGGCGGCGATCGCCGAACTCAAGAGTCTCGGCGACGACTTCAATGCCCTGCTGGCCGAACTGGCCTCCTGGCAGGAACAAATGAACAACCATAACGCCATGCTTGCCCACCAGGCCAATCATGACCCGCTGACCGGCCTGGCCAATCGCGCGCATTTTGAAGCCTGCCTCGATCAGGCGTTGAAAATAATGGGCAACAGCGGCGGTCATGCCGCGCTGTTTTTCATCGACGCCGACCGTTTCAAGGCGATCAACGACGAACTGGGCCATGAGATCGGCGACATCGTCTTGTGCGTCATCGCCAAACGCTTGCGCGCCAAGGTCCGGGAAGGCGATCTGGTCGCCCGCCTGGGCGGCGATGAATTCGCTGTGCTGCTGTTTCCGCTGGGTGATCTGGCGCAAGCCAAGCGCATCGCCAGCAGCATGCTGGAGAGCATGACCGAACCGATCAAACTGCCATCGGGCATGGCGCTCAACCTGTCGCTGAGCATTGGCATTGCCTTTTTCCCGGACCATGCGACCGATGTGGCGGGCTTGCTGAAAAAGGCCGACGCCGCCATGTACCAGTCGAAACGCGCCGGCCGCGGCCTTTATTCTGTCGCTCCCCCGGCGGGGCGCGACTCGGGTTTTTAGAGGAGAGTATCGTGATGCGAAAGTTATATTTCTTGTTCGGCTTGTGGCTGGCCCTGTTCGCTCTGTCGGGTTGTCAGACGCCGCCGCCCGCGCCTGAGCCTGAACAGAAAACCGGCCTGTCGGCGGCGCAAGTGGCAGCCCTCAAACAGGAAGGCTTTGTTGAATCGGACGAGGGTTGGGAATTCAGCGCCTCGGAGAAACTGCTGTTCGGAGCAAACGAAGCGACGCTGGCCCAGAACGCCCAAGAAGCGGTGGGGCGCATCGCGCACCTGTTGATCAAACAGGAATTGCCGACCATTCGCGTCGATGGCCACACCGACGCCACGGGCAGCGTCAGCTACAACGATCAGTTATCGTTGCGCCGGGCGCAGGCGGTAGCCGATGCTCTCGTTGCCGCCGGCATGTCGGCGAGCGGCATCACCGTGCGCGGCCTGGGCAGCCGAGCGCCGGTCGCCAGCAATCAGACAGCCGAGGGGCGCTCGCAAAACCGCCGCGTCGTGCTGGTCATTCTCGGCAACTGAAGGCAGCCTCCGGAGACCACGGGCTTGACAGGGGTGGGGGAGAGCAACATCTATATCCCGATGTACTGCCGGCGCAGCGCCGCCCGCGTCTTCTCGACCTTCGCCCTGATGACACAGCCCGTAACGTGGTCATTGATGAGTCCCATGGCCTGCATGAAGGCATATACCGTTGTCGGGCCGACGAATTTCCAGCCGCGCTTTTTTAATTCCTTCGCGAGCAGGATGGATTCCGCCGATGTTGAAGCGGTCTGCGGTTCTGAATTCTTGGCCGGGTCGGGTTCGTAACGCCAGATAAAAGCTGCCAGCGAGCCTTTTTCAGCGACCAGTTCCAGCGCCCGTTGCGCATTGTTGATGGTCGCCTCGATCTTGCCGCGATGGCGAACGATGCCTGCGTCTTTCATCAACCGTTCAACATCGCGCCTGCCGAATTCGGCAACACGATTGAAATCGAAGTTGCAGAAGGCGGCACGAAAATGATCGCGCTTGGCGAGAATGGTCCGCCAGCTCAAACCCGACTGAAATCCCTCCAGGCACAATTTCTCGAAAAGGCGATGATCGTCGGTCACCGGGAAGCCCCATTCGCTGTCGTGGTAATGGAGAAAATCGGGCGCCGCGACACACCAGCGGCAGCGCGCCTGGCCGTCTGGGCCAGCTATCGTCGTGTTCATGAAATCCTCATGAGCATGGCCGTTCAAGGTTCCGTGACGCTGACCGGCAAGAACAGCAAGAGCGCGTTATCGGGGGATGCCTGAAAGCCCAGGCGTTGATAGTAGCCGGCGGCTTCTGCGTCGATGGCATCGACGAAAAGGCCGATTCCGCCCGCCTCCGTGTGGATTTTCCGTGCGCGCGTCAGCGCATTGACCAGTAGCAGATCGCCCAGACCTTTGCCCTGATAGCGCAGATCAACCGCCAAACGCCCCAGGCGCACGCCGGGAATGCGGCGCGGCAGTTTTTTGCGCCAGGCGCTCGGCAAGCTCTGATTTTCCAACTCTGCCAAAGTCAGCGCGTAAAAGCCGCAGATGCGGTCAGGTGCCTCTTCGAGGATGGCGACGAAAGTTTTTGACAGCCCCCTGTCCTGATGCTGGCGCGCGACCTGCCGCAGCCAGTCGTTCAATTCCTGGCGACCACAGTCAAAATCCTGTCGGTCATGGCTGCCAGTCAAAGGCAGTATCTGCATTATCCAGTCTGGCTTTTTGGTAACGGGCAAGGGTGGCTTTGAGCCTGGCACTGGGTTTGCCCGGGTTTTCCATCAAGTCGAGCAGCCAGTTCCAGTCACGCGGCGAAAGACGGATGACTTCTTCCCGCTCGATGACCTCGCGGGCTTCTTTCAAGGCGGCTTGCACCAGAAATTGATTGACCGTGGCGCCCGTGAGTTCAGCAGCGCGGCACAATGTTTCATAAACTTCGCGGGGAACCCGTGCGCCGATGCGATCTTGTTTGCTGGCGGTAGCGGTGCTCATTTTTTGCGTCCATTGGGTTGCCGTGATTTGAGTATAGCATTGGCGCCATTTTGGCGACAGATGGCTGGCCCCGCGCAAACAACGCCCGGTACGCGCCGGGCGATGTGCGGTAGGCCCGGCTGAAATGCTGGCGCAGGGCGCCGTTGCATTTTGCCTGGTAATTCGCTGGGGGTGAATTTCGGCTTCGTTCGTCGCCGCCGGTTGATCTGGCTTCAGCTTGCTTCGCCCTGCCGCGCGCGGTGGCAAATCTGCTAAAATCATTCATTTTTCAACTCTCTAGCTTCGCGGAGCAATCAAATGACTATCGAACGCACCCTTTCCATCATCAAGCCCGACGCCGTCGCCAAGAATGTCATCGGCCAGATCTACGCCCGTTTTGAAAACGCCGGGCTGAAGATCGTTGCTGCCCGCATGGCCTGGCTGTCTGCGCAGGAAGCCGGCCAGTTCTACGCCGTGCATCAGGAGCGCCCCTTCTTCAAGGATCTGGTCTCCTTCATGACCTCCGGCCCGGTGATGATTCAGGTGCTGGAAGGCAACAACGCCATCGCCAGGAACCGCGAACTGATGGGCGCGACCGATCCGAAGAAGGCCGACAAGGGCACCATCCGCGCCGATTTCGCCGAGTCGATCGACGCCAATGCCGTGCATGGCTCCGACGCCGCCGAAACTGCCGCCGGCGAAATCGCCTTCTTCTTCCCCGGCCTGAACATTTACGCCGGTCGTTGATTGCGGGCGGCTTGCCCGCTGCCGATGCGATGCAGAATCTTCTCGATCTCGATAGCGACGGCCTGAGCGCCTGGTTTGCCGCGCAGGGCGAAAAGCCTTTCCGCGCCCGCCAGGTGCTGCGCTGGATGCATCGCGCCGGTGTCAAGGATTTCGACGCCATGACCGACATCGCCAGGAGCCTGCGCGACAAACTCAAGGCGCGCTCGGTCGTGCAGCCGCCGGCGGTCGTTGCCGACCGGCTGTCGGACGATGGTACGCGCAAGTTCCTGATCGATGTCGGCAACGGCAACGCCATTGAAACGGTGTTCATCCCCGAGGACGACCGCGGTACGTTGTGTGTTTCCACCCAGGCGGGTTGCGCGCTGGATTGCGCCTTCTGCTCGACCGGCAAGCAGGGTTTCAACCGCAATCTGACGGTGGCCGAGATCATCGGCCAGTTGTGGCAGGCCAACCAGGCGCTCGGCGCCGTGCATGGCGATGAGCGAGTCATTTCCAACGTCGTGCTGATGGGTATGGGCGAGCCGCTGGCCAATTTTGACAATGCCGTCGCCGCGCTCCGGCTGATGCTCGACGACAATGCCTACGGTCTGTCGCGCCGCCGGGTCACGGTGTCGACTTCCGGTCTGGTTCCGGCGATGGATCGCCTGCGCGACGAATGCCCGGTGGCCCTGGCGGTATCGCTGCACGCGCCCAACGACCGGTTGCGCGATGAACTGGTGCCGATCAACCAGAAATATCCGCTGGCCGAACTGATGGCCGCCTGCCGCCGCTACCTGGAAAAAGCGCCGCGCGATTTCGTCACCTTTGAATATGTGATGCTCGACGGCATCAACGATGGCGATGCCCACGCCCGCGAATTGCTGGCGCTGGTCAGGCAGGTGCCGTGCAAGTTCAACCTGATTCCCTTCAACCCGTTTCCGGGGTCGCCGTTCCGGCGATCGAAGGCGGAACGGGTACGCCGCTTCGCCGACATCCTGATGCAGGCCGGCGTCGTCACCACGACGCGCAAGACGCGCGGTGACGACATCGCCGCCGCCTGCGGCCAGTTGGCCGGCCAGGTGCGGGACCGGACGCGGCGGACGGGCGATAGAATGATTCAATTCGAGGAGGTGACATGCGGATGAAGCTGTGGATGAAACTGGGCCGCTGGGTCGGCACGCTGGGTGCGGCGCTCTGTGTCTGCGCGGCGCAGGCGCAGGATTTCGGCTCTCCGGCGAGTCGCATGACGCAAACCGGCGATTTGCGCGCCAAGGCCAAAATTCATACCGAATTGGGCGCCGCCTATTTTCAGGCCGGCAATCCCAGCGTTGCGCTGGAGCAACTGGAGATCGCGCTCAATGCCGATTCCAGTTTCTTTCAGGCGTACAGCGTGCGCGGCCTGGTTTACGGCTCGCTCAAGGAGTACGACAAGGCCGAGCGGGATTTTCAGCGGGCGTTGAACATCGCGCCGAATGACCCGGAAGTGAACAACAATTACGGCTGGTTCCTCTGCGATACCGGCAAGGCGCGCCAGTCGATCAGCTACTTTCTGAATGCCCTGAAAGACCCGCTGTACGAGACGCCCGATGTCGCCTATACCAATGCCGGCATCTGCGCCATGAAATCGGACGATCTGGATGGCGCCCAGCATTATCTGCTGCAAGCCCTGCAATTGTCGCGCGACGGCGGCCTCATGGCGCGCCTGCAACTGGCCAAGCTGCTCTACCGGCGCGGCAATCTGGACGAGGCGCGCGTCTACCTGAACGACGTGCTGAAACAGGTGGATTCGCCGAGCGCCGAGGTGTTGTGGCTGGCTCTCCGGCTCGAGCGCAAGGCGGGCAACAAGGCTGCCGAGAGCGGCTTTGCCGCGCAGTTGCGCGGTCGTTACCCGGCTTCGCCGGAATACCAGGAATTTCTCAAAGGCCGTTTTGAATGAGTGACCAAGTCGACGCCGGTCTGCCGGTCGGCGAGGAAGCCGCCGTTCCGTTGCCGCCGCCGTCGGTCGGCGAGCAACTGGCCGCTGGCCGTCTGGCGCAGGGGCTGACAGTCGCCGACGTGGCGCAGACGCTGAAGCTCGGCGCGCGCCAGGTCGAAGCGCTGGAGAGCGGCAACTGGCGGGCGCTGCCAGGCAACACCTTCATCCGCGGCTTTGTGCGCAATTACGCGCGTCTGCTGGGCCTCGATGCCGCATCGCTGATGGCCGCGCTCGATACGGTGCTGGAAAAACCGGCGTCTGTCCTGACGCCGCCGCCCTCTCACCGGGGGGCGATGCCCCGGATGGGCGGCAAGGAATCGCGCCGCGACCGCCTCGTGGTGATGGCCGGCGGGGCGCTGGTGGCGCTGGCGGCCTTGCTCTACTTTCTGGCGCCCAGCGATCTGTCGGGCCTGCGCGACAGCGCCCAGCGCCTGCTGAATTCACTGGCCCGTCACGAGACGCCGGCGGCTCCGCCCGCCGAACCGGCCGAGCCGGCTTTTCCGCCCGGCGCCACGCCGCAGCAGATCATCAATCCGCAAGCGACGGCGACCGAGGAGGCAGCGGCCGAGCCGCCCGCCACCGCGATGGCCACCGCGAACGCGCCAATCACCGCCGCCCCGGCCAGCCCGAAGGCTTCTCCGGCGGCGGCTGGCGAGGGGCAACTGCGGCTGGTGGTCGACAAGGAATCGTGGATCGAGGTGCGCGACCGCGACAATCGCCTGCTCTTGTCGCAGCGCCTGCCGGCCGGCGGCGAGCAGACGCTGGCGGGCGCGCCGCCGCTGTCGCTGGCGGTTGGTTACGCGCCGGGCGTGCGCCTGACCTGGAAAGGCAAGGCCGTCGATCTGACGCCGTACACCAAGGGTGACGTTGCCCGCCTGGTTCTGGAGTAACGAGTCGTGAGCGCCGCCTGCAAGCGTTTGACCCGCGCCACCGCGATCGCCCATGTGCGCATCGGCGGCGACGCGCCGGTCGTCGTCCAGTCGATGACCAACACCGACACCGCCGATGTCCTGGCCACCGCCATGCAGTGCGCCGAACTGGCCCGCGCCGGCTCGGAACTGGTGCGCATCACCGTCAATTCGCCACAGGCCGCCGCCGCCGTGCCGAAGATCCGCGAGCATCTCGACCGGATGAACTGCAACGTGCCGCTGATCGGCGATTTTCACTACAACGGCCACCGCCTGTTGAGCGACGAGCCGGCCTGCGCCGAAGCCCTGGCCAAATACCGCATCAATCCGGGCAACGTCGGTTTTGGCCGGAAGAAGGACGAACAATTCGTGCAGATGGTCGAACTGGCCTGCCGCTACGACAAGCCGGTGCGCATCGGCGTCAATTGGGGCAGCCTCGACCAGGATTTGCTGGCGCGCATCATGGACGAGAACAGCCGGCGTTCCGAGCCGCTCGACGCGGCGCAGATGATGCGTCAGGCGATGGTCGCCTCGGCGCTGGAATCGGCGGCCAAGGCCGAGGAAGCGGGTCTGGCCGGCGAGAAGATCATCCTCTCGTGCAAGGTGTCCAGCGTTCAGGATCTGATCGCCATTTACCGCGAACTGGCCCGCTGTTCGGATTACGCGCTGCACCTCGGCCTGACCGAAGCCGGCATGGGATCCAAGGGCATCGTCGCTTCCACCGCCGCGCTGGCGGTGCTGTTGCAAGAAGGCATCGGCGACACCCTCCGCGTCTCGCTGACGCCGGAACCGAACGGTTCGCGCACGCAGGAAGTCATCGTCGCTCAGGAGATTTTGCAGACCATGGGCCTGCGCGCCTTCACGCCGATGGTCGCGGCCTGTCCCGGCTGCGGCCGGACGACCAGCACCTTCTTTCAGGAACTGGCCGGCGAGGTGCAGGATTTCGTCCGCGAGCGCATGCCGGAATGGCGGCGGGATCATGACGGGGCCGAGAACATGACGCTGGCCGTCATGGGCTGCATCGTCAACGGCCCCGGCGAGTCGAAGCACGCCAACATCGGCATTTCGCTACCCGGCGCCGGCGAAGCGCCGTCAGCCCCGGTATTCGAGGACGGCGTCAAGACCGTGACGTTGAAGGGCGACAAAATCGCCAGCGAATTCAAGGACATCATCGAGCGTTACGTCCGGCGCACCTACCAGAAAAAAATTCAAGCATGAGTCAAGCATTGCAGGCCGTGCGCGGGATGAACGACATCCTGCCCGACGAGGCCAATATTTGGGAATTGTTCGAGGGAACCGTGCGCGACTGGCTGCAAAGCTACGGCTACCAGCCGATCCGCCTGCCCATCGTCGAACCGACGCCGCTGTTTACGCGCGCCATCGGCGAAGTCACCGACATCGTCGAAAAGGAAATGTATTCCTTCGTCGATAGCCTCAACGGCGAGGCGCTGACGCTGCGCCCGGAAGGCACGGCGGGCTGCGTGCGCGCCGTCATCGAGCACCATCTGGCGGCGCGGCAGACGCAGCGCCTCTGGTACAGCGGCCCGATGTTCCGCCACGAGCGGCCACAGAAGGGGCGTTACCGGCAATTTCATCAGGTCGGCGTCGAGGCTTTCGGTTTTGCCGGCCCCGACATCGACGCCGAACTGATTTTGATGGGCGCGCGCCTGTGGGCCGATCTCGGGCTGGAGGGCATCGAGTTGCAACTCAACAGCCTCGGCCAGCCGGTCGAGCGGGCGCAACACCGGGCGGCGCTGATCGCCTACTTCGAGGAACATGTTGAAGCGCTCGACGAGGATGCCCGGCGTCGCCTGCACAGCAACCCGCTGCGCATTCTCGACAGCAAGAACCCGGCGATGCAGGCGCTGTGCGCTGGCGCACCCAGACTCATCGACCATCTCGGCGCGGAGTCGCTGGCTCATTTCGCGGGCGTGCAGCGCGTGTTGAAGGATGCCGGCATCCCTTTCACCATCAACCCGCGCCTGGTGCGCGGTCTGGATTATTACAATCTGACGGTGTTCGAGTGGGTCACCGACAAACTCGGGGCGCAAGGCACGGTCTGCGCCGGCGGGCGTTACGACGGCCTGGTCGAACAACTCGGCGGCAAGCCGACGCCGGCCTGCGGCTTCGCCATGGGCATCGAGCGCCTGATCGCCCTCATCAAGGAATCCGGCAGCGAACCGGCGATGTCAGCGCCCAATGTTTATCTCGTGCATCAAGGCGAAGCCGCCTCGCGGCTGGCCTTTCGCGTTGCCGAAGGGCTGCGCGACCAGGGCTTCGATGTGCTGCTGCACTGCGGCGGCGGCTCGTTCAAGTCGCAGATGAAGAAAGCCGACAGCAGCGGCGCGGCCTTTGCCGTCATCATCGGCGACGACGAGGCGGCAACGGGCGAAGCGCAATTGAAAAACCTGCGCCAGGAAGGCGTCGCCCAGCAAAAACTGAAAGTCGATGAACTGGCCGGGGCCATGATCGAGTATTTGATGGATACGGAATTCAATTCGGACGGAGAGGAATAAACCGATGGCGCATTACGACCTTGAAGAACAGGAACAGATCGACAGTCTGAAAACCTGGTGGAAGATGTACGGCAACCTGGTCACCGCCGTGATTGCCGCGGCGGCGCTGGTCATGGTCGGCTGGCAGAGCTGGCATTGGTACCGGAACCAGCAGGCGGCGCAGGCGGCGGCACTCTTCGCCGTGCTGGAGCAGGCGGTTGCCGCCGGCGATGCCCAGAAAATCAAGACCCTCGCCGGCCAACTGACCGAGCAATACGCCAGCACCAGCCAGGCGGCGCTTGGCGCTCTGCTGGCGGCCCGCCAGTCGTTTGCTGCCGGCGATTTGAAAACGGCCCGCATGCAACTCGCCTGGGTGGCGGAGAATGGCCGTGATGAAATGCGCGATCTGGCCCGCTTTCGTCTGGCCAACGTGCTGCTCGACGAGAAGGAATTCGACGAGGCCCTGAAGCAACTCGCCAGCGCGCCGGCCCCGGCTTTTGCCGCCCGCTTCCAGGAACTGCGCGGCGATGTGCTGGTCGCCCAGGGCAACAAACCGGAAGCGCGCACGGCGTATCGCGCCGCCCTCGACCTGATTGGCGAGAGTGCTGGCGTCGGCATCGGCCGCGAATTGTTGCAGCAAAAGCTCGATAGCCTGGGCGAGGCCGCCTGATGAAGAATCCGCGCCTGCTCCTCGCCCTGACCGCCGCCGGCCTGTTGCTCGGCGGCTGCGCCAGCGTTTCCGATACCCTGGGCAAACTCAATCCCTTTTCCAGTTCTCGCCCCAAGCTCGCCAAGTTGACCGATTTCAAGCCGACGGCGGATGTCCGTAACCTGTGGTCGGCCAGCGCCGGCAAGGCCGGCGATTACGCCTTCATCCCGGCGGTGGTCGGCGATGCCGTGTTCATTGCCGGGCGTAACGGTTCGCTCAGCCGCATCGAGAATGGCAAAACCGTCTGGAAGATCGATACCGACAACACGCTGTCGGCCGGCGTTGGCGCCAACGACCGCCTGGTCGTGGTCGGCACGGCAAAGGGCGATGTCCTGGCCTATGCCGCCGCCGACGGCAAACCGTTATGGCAGGCCAAGGCCAGCAGCGAGGTGCTGGCCGCGCCGGCGGTCGGCAGCGATGGCGTCGCCGTGCGCAGCGGCGACAATCGCGTCTTCTTGTTCGATCTCGCCGATGGCGGGCGCAAATGGATGTATCAGCGGCCGACGCCGACGCTGTCCATTCGCGGCGCCGGCTCGCCGGTTTTCGCCGACCGTTACCTGTTCGTCGGCTTCCCCGGCGGCCGCCTGGTCGCCCTGTCGCTGCAAAACGGCGCTCAGGTCTGGGAGGGCGCGGTGGCCCAGCCCAAGGGAACGACCGAGCTGGACCGCGTCGCCGACGTCGTTGCGCCGCCGGTTGCCGATGGCCGGCAGGTCTGCGCCGTCGCCTTCCAGGGCAAGGTGGCCTGTTTCGACATGGGGCAGGGCGGCGCGCTGGCCTGGTCGCGCGACATCTCCTCGGCCACGGGCCTGGCGCTCGATGGCCGCTATCTGTTCGTCGCCGACGACAAGGGAACGGTGTATGCGCTCGACCGCCAGACCGGCAGCAGCCTGTGGAAGCAGGACAAACTGGTCAACCGCGGACTTTCCGGCCCGGCCGTCGGTCGTGGTCTGGTCGCCGTCGGCGATGCCGAAGGCTACGTCCATTTCCTCTCGCGTGAAGACGGCGCGCTCGCCGCCCGTCTGCAAGTCGACAGCACGCCGGTGCGCGCCGCCATCTTGCCGCTCGGCTCCGGCTTCCTGGTACAGACCATCGGCGGCAGCGTCAACGCGATCGAGGCACAGTGAAGCCGACCCTGGTTCTGGTCGGCCGCCCCAACGTCGGCAAATCGACCCTGTTCAACCGCCTGACCCGCTCGCGCGACGCCATCGTCGCCGACCTGCCGGGCCTGACCCGCGACCGCCATTACGGTCACGGCAAGCTCGGCAACAAACCCTATCTGGTCGTCGATACCGGCGGCTTCGAGCCGCTGGTCAAGGACGGCATTCTGCACGAGATGGCGCGCCAGACCGAGCAGGCCATCGCCGAGGCCGATGCGGTCGTTTTTGTCGTCGATGGCCGCGGCGGCCTGACGCCGCATGACAAGGAAATCGCCAACACGCTGCGGCGCAGCGAGCGGCCGGTTTTCGTCGCCGTCAACAAGGCCGAGGGCATGAATCGCGGCATGGTCGAGGCCGAATTTCACGAGCTTGGCCTGGGCGAGCCGAACGCCATTTCGGCGGCGCACGGCGAGGGCGTGCGCGGCCTGGTCGACCTCACCCTGGCGGGT
This sequence comes from Desulfobulbus sp., assembly GCA_009782025.1. GTDB lineage: Bacteria > Pseudomonadota > Gammaproteobacteria > Burkholderiales > Rhodocyclaceae > Azonexus. The sequence continues at coordinate 25,038 of WQUQ01000081.1, forward strand.
TTCCCCGAGCCGGAAGAGGACGCGGACCAGGCCGACTCCGCCGCCGTGCGCGTCGCCATCGTCGGCCGGCCCAACGTCGGCAAGTCGACGCTCATCAATACCCTGCTCGGCGAGGAGCGGGTCATTGCCTTCGACGCGCCCGGCACCACCCGCGATGCGATCGAAATCGACTTCGAGCGCGGCGGCCGCCCCTATGTGCTTATCGACACCGCCGGCATGAGGAAGCGCGGCAAGGTTTTCGAGTCGATCGAGAAATTCTCGGTGGTCAAGACGTTGCAAGCCATCGAGGATGCCAACGTCGTCATCCTGATGGTCGACGCCCAGGCCGACGTTTCCGAGCAGGATGCGCACATTGCCGATTTCATCGTCCAGTCCGGGCGGGCGCTGGTGGTCGCGGTCAATAAATGGGATGGTCTCGACGCCTACGCCCGCGAGCAGACCCGCCAGATCCTGCAACGCAAGCTGAAATTTCTCGATTTCGCTCAATTCCACTTCATTTCGGCGCGCGAAAACGTCGGTTTGGCGGCATTGTTCCGCTCGGTCGACGCAGCTTATGCGGCGGCCATGACCAAGCTGTCGACGCCGCTTCTCTCCCGCGTGCTGGCCGACGCCGTGGCCAAACAGGCGCCGCCCAAACACGGCGTCTTCCGCCCCAAACCGCGCTACGCCCACCAGGGCGGCTCCAATCCGCCGATCATCGTGGTGCATGGCAATGCGGTAGACCAGATCGGCGACAGCTACCGCCGCTACCTCGAACACACCTTCCGCGAAGCCTTCAAATTGCAGGGCACGCCGTTGCGCATCCAGTTCGTCACCAGCAAAAATCCGTTTGCCGACAAGGAGCGGAAGTAGGGCGCAACCGAATGTTTTGGCAAGCCGGGCAATTTTCGGTACATTACCCGCCTCATAACAACACACGCATGGAGTTCACACCATGAGCAACAAAGGGCAACTGTTACAAGACCCCTTCCTCAACGCGCTGCGGCGCGAGCATATCCCCGTCTCGATCTATCTGGTCAATGGCATCAAGTTGCAGGGCCAGGTCGAATCCTTCGATCAGTACGTCGTCTTGTTGAAAAACACCGTGACCCAGATGGTCTACAAGCACGCCATCTCGACGGTGGTGCCGGCCCGCCCGGTCAATCTGCAACAAGAGTTGGCAGAATAGCCATTCTCCAGGCTCGCCGGCCCGGCGAGCCGCTGCTTCTCCCCGGAATCCGTCGATGATTGAACGCCCTGCCGCCGGTGAACGCGCGGTGATCGTTCAGCTCGACTTCGGCCAGCCCGATCTGGCCGATCAACGGGAAGAATTGCGCCTGCTGACGGAATCGGCCGGCGGCGTCGTCGTCGCCGAAGTGTTTGGCCGGCGCCATGGCCCCGATCCCAAAACCTTCGCCGGCAAGGGCAAGGTGCAGGAAATTGCCGCCATGCGGGCGGCCGGCGATGCCGATCTGGTGATTTTCAATCACGAACTGTCGCCGGTTCAGGAACGTAATCTCGAACGCGAGCTGCAATGCCGCGTCATCGACCGCACCAGTCTGATCCTCGACATCTTCGCGCTGCGCGCCGCCAGCGCCGAGGGCAAGTTGCAGGTCGAACTGGCGCAACTGGAGCATTTGTCCACCCGCCTGGTGCGCGGCTGGACGCACCTCGAACGCCAGCGCGGCGGCATCGGCCTGCGCGGGCCGGGCGAAAAGCAACTGGAAACCGACCGGCGGCTCCTCGGCAACCGCGTCAAGCTCTTGCAGGAGCGTCTCGCCCGCCTGTCGCGCCAGCGCGGCGTGCAGCGCAAGGCGCGCATGCGCGGCGACGTGCTCAACGTTTCCATCGTCGGCTACACCAACGCCGGCAAGTCCACGCTGTTCAACGCCCTGACCCACGCCGGCGTCTATGCCGCCGACCAGTTGTTCGCCACGCTGGATACGACCTCGCGCAAGCTGTGGGTGGCGGGCGGCGGCAATATCGTGATTTCCGATACCGTCGGCTTTATCCGCGATCTGCCGCATGCGCTGGTCGATGCCTTTCATGCCACGCTGGAGGCGGCCTGCGACGCCGACATCCTGCTGCATGTGGTGGATAGCGCGAGCCACGCCCGCGACGAGCAGATCGTCGAGGTCGACAAGGTGCTCGGCGAAATCGGCGCCGGGGCTTTGCGGCAGTTGATCGTCTGGAACAAGATCGACCTGACCGAGGCGGCGGCAGGCGTCGAGCGCGACGAGTGTGGTAAGATCGCGCGCGTTCGCCTCAGTGCGCGCTCGGGAGCGGGTCTTGACCTGCTGCGCGAGTCGCTGGCCGAATATGCCAAGCTCAAATCCGAGGCTCGCCGCAAGGAACAGGCCGAAGCGGCGCGCGAAGCCCAACAAGATTTCATTTGATAGAAGAATTCCGAACCCCATGATTCCAACGCTCGGTATTTTCATGTCGCTCAACGATCCCCAATGGGGCAATCGCGGCGGCAATGGCGGTGACAAACCCGGCGGCGGCCCGCGCCGGCCCAACGACGGTCCGCCGGATCTGGAAGAGTTGTGGCGCGATTTGAATAAGAAGCTCTCCGCCCTTTTCGGCAAGAAAGGTGGAGGCGGCGGCGGCAACAACGGCGGCCCGCGCCTGCCCAATGTCGATTTCAACCCCAAATTCCTCGGCGGCGGCTTCGGCCTGCTGGCCGGCCTGGCCGTCGTGATCTGGCTGGCTTCCGGCTTCTACATCGTCGATGCGTCGCAGCGCGGCGTCGTGTTGCAATTCGGCCGCTACCTGGAAACGACCGAACCGGGCCTGCGCTGGCGTTTTCCCTATCCGTTCCAGTCGCTCGAACTGGTCAACCTGTCCAAGATGCGCGCGGAGGAAATCGGCTATCGCGGCAGCCAGAGCAACCAGGTGCTGAGAGAGGCCTTGATGCTGACCGATGACGAGAACATCGTGAACATCCAGTTCGCCGTCCAGTGGATGCTCAAGGATCCGGTCGCGTACTCGTTCAACAACCGCGATCCGGAAAATGTGGTCAAGGGGGCGGCCGAGTCGGCGATCCGCGAGATCGTTGGCAAGAACCGGATGGATTTCGTGCTCAACGAAGGCCGCGAGCAGATCGCCGCCAACGCCACCCACTTGATGCAGGAGATTCTCGACCGCTACCAGAGCGGCATCCTGATTTCCATGGTGACGATGCAGAACGCCCAGCCGCCGGAGCAGGTGCAGGCGGCCTTCAACGATGCCGTCAAGGCGAGCCAGGACCGCGAGCGGCAGAGAAACGAAGGCCAGGCTTATGCCAACGACGTGATTCCGCGCGCCCGCGGCACGGCGGCCCGCCTGATCGAGGAGGCCAATGGCCACCGGCAACGGGTGATCGCCACCGCCGAGGGCGATACGGCGCGCTTCCGCCAGATCCAGAGCGAATACGCCAAGGCGCCGGAAGTCACGCGCCAGCGCATGTATCTGGAAACCATGCAGCAGGTTTACGCCAATACCACCAAGGTGCTGGTCGATGCCAAGGGCAGCGGCAACCTCTTGTATCTGCCGCTCGACAAACTGATGCAGTCGGCGGCTGGCGTTCCTGCGGTGTCGACCGATGCGGCGGCTTTGCCGAACCGGGCCGGTGCGCCGCTGGCAGGCGATGCACCGCCACAAGTCGAACAGCCGTCGGGCGTGGGCGGCGGACGAACGTCGAGTTTGCTGCGCTCGCGTGATCGGGAGGGTCGTTGATGAATTCACGTTGGAAAAATGCTGTGGGCTTGATTGTCGCCACAGCCCTGGTGGTGGCGGCGATGTCCATCTTCACCGTCGATCAGCGGCAGTACGCGCTGGTCTTTCAACTGGGTGAGGTCAAGCGGGTCATCGACGAGCCGGGCCTCAATTTCAAGATTCCGCTGATCCAGAATGTGCGCTATTTCGATCGGCGCATCCTCACACTGGATAGCGACGAGCCGGAGCGTTTCATCACCTCCGAGAAGAAGAACGTGCTGGTCGACTCCTTCATCAAGTGGCGCATCATCGATCCCAAGCTGTATTACATCTCGGTTGCCGGCGACGAGGCGCTCGCCCGCACCCGCCTGAACCAGACGGTGAATTCCGGCCTGCGCGAGGAATTCGGCAAGCGCACCGTGCATGACGTGGTTTCCGGCGAGCGCAACAAGATCATGGAACAGATGCGCGTCAGGGCCGATGCCGATCTCCGCCGTATTGGCGTGGAAATCATCGATGTGCGTCTGAAGCGCGTCGAGTTGCCGACCGAGGTCAGCAGTACGGTATTCAGCCGGATGGAATCCGAGCGCAAGCGGGTCGCCAACGAACTGCGCTCGGAGGGCGCGGCCGAGTCAGAGAAGATTCGCGCCGATGCCGACCGTCAGCGCGAAGTCATCATCGCCGAAGCCTACCGCGACGCCCAGAAGATCAAGGGCGAAGGCGACGCCAGGGCGGCCGCCATCTATGCCGCCGCCTTCAGCCAGAGTCCGGCCTTCTACGCTTTCTACCGCAGTCTCGAAGCCTACCGCGGCAGCTTCAACAACAAGGGCGACATGCTGGTGCTCGATCCCGCTTCCGATTTCTTCAAATACATGAAGACGCCAGGGTCGAGCAGCGACAAGGCCAAATGACCGTATCGCTGCTGCTGCTGGC
>WQUQ01000082.1 GCA_009782025.1 Desulfobulbus sp.
CTCCCCCGCTTGGCGGGGGAGGGCCAGGGAGGGGGAGCGGCGCTTGAAGTTGCGCATGGCGTTCAGAAAAATGTCAGCATTTGAATCAAAACCGCTCTAATAACGGCACGCGAAGGCGAAGCGCAATTTGGCGATGGAATCAGACTTGCGTTTGCAGCCAGTCGCCAGCCCCAGCGCCGGCGACGTAGCCGCTGGCGAAGCAGGCGGTCAGCAGGTAGCCGCCGGTCGGAGCTTCCCAATCGAGCATTTCACCGGCGCAGAAGACGCCGGGTAAACGTTCGATCATCAGGCGGGCGTCGAGGGCTTCAAAACAAACGCCGCCGGCCGTGCTGATGGCTTCGTCGAGCGGGCGCGGGGCGCGTAGTGGCAAGGGCAGCGCTTTCAGCGCGGCGGCCAGACGTTGGCTGTCTTGCAGGCCGTCCACGCCGAGCGCTTCGCGCAGCAGGCCCGCTTTGACGCCGGCGATACCGGCTCGCCGGCGCAGATGGCTGGTCAGTGAATCGCGGCCGCGCGGTTGGGCAAGGTCGGCCGTCAGCCGCTCCCGGCTGCGCCCGGGCGCGAGATCGAGGGTCAATATGGCTTCTCCCGTTTCTGCCAGTGCGTCACGCAAGGCAGCGGACAGCGCATAGACCAACCCGCCTTCGATGCCGTGCTTGCTGATGATGAATTCGCCCGCTACCTGCCGCCCGGCGAAATGGGCGACGACGGGCTTGACCGGCTGGCCGGCAAAACGCTCGCGAAAGTGCGCGCTCCAGTCGACATCGAAGCCGCAATTGGCCGGGCGCAGCGGTGCGACCGGCACATCGCGAGCAGCCAGTAGCGGCACCCAGGCGCCGTCGGAACCGAGTTGCCGCCAACTGCCACCCCCCAGGGCCAGGACAGTGGCCGCCGCAGTGATGGCGATTTCGCCGGCTGGCGTGGCGAAACGCAGCGCGCCGTCGGCGTTCCAGCCGAGCCAGCGGTGACGCACGTGCAGGCGCACGCCGGCTGCGCGCAGGCGGTGCAGCCAAGCGCGCAGCAGCGGCGCCGCTTTCATGTCGGCGGGAAAAACACGGCCCGACGAGCCGACGAAGGTGTCGATGCCGAGGTCGTGAATCCAGGCACGCAGATGTTCGGGACCAAAGACATCGAGCAGCCGGGCGATTTCAGCCTGGCGTGCGCCATAGCGTTGGCGAAAGAGATCGGCCGCTTCGCTGTGGGTGATGTTCATGCCGCCCTTGCCGGCCATCAGAAATTTGCGCCCGGGCGACGGCATGGCTTCGTAAATATCGACAGCCCGTCCGGGCACGGCGGCCAGCCGCTCGGCGGCCATCAAACCGGCCGGGCCGCCGCCGATGACGGCAACATGGCGCATTCAGGGCCGATCGAGCCAGTACAAGGCGCTGATCGTCTTGCCGTCGGTAATGCGGCCATCCCACACCGCCTGGCGGGCTTCGGTCGGCGAGAGTTCAAGTACTTCAAGGAACTCGTTGACGTCGAGTTGCGGCGGGCCGATGCGGCGCAAGCCGCGGGCCGCGAAAATCTCGATGCGTTCGTCGGAATAACCGATACCCGGGTGCATCACGCCGAGATGCGTCCAATCAGTCGCCTCGTGCCCCGTTTCTTCGAGCAGTTCACGGCGGGCGGTATGCAGGATGTTCTCCCCGGGGTCGATCTTGCCCGCCGGCAGTTCGAGAAAGACGCGGCGCAGCGGGTAGCGGAATTGGCGCTCGAACAGCAGGTTACCGTTATCGAGAAAGGCCAGGATGACCACCGCGCCAGGGTGAACGATGTACTCGCGCAGCGATTCCTCGCCGTTGGGCAGGCGCACCCGATCCTTGCGGACTTCCAGCAGCTTGCCCTTGAACACGAGGGTGGAATCGATTGGCGTTTCAATCAGCGCGTCGTCGTTCATGTCGATGTTTTCCATGAAAAACGCCCCGGCCAAGCGGGGCGTTGCGTTTTTGAAGCCTCCCGGCGCTCATCCGAGCGAGTAGCGCAGCGAGATGACGCACAGCGCCATGATGAACTGCGGGAACAGGCCAAGTGCGGCGACGGCGACGCCGTTGACCGAAATCAGCAAGCGCATGTCGGGACCATCGACGATGGGGGTTTTGTCCTGTGGCGCATCGAAATACATCAGTTTGACGACGCGCAGGTAGTAGAAAGCACCAATCAGCGAGAACAGCACGGCAACAATGGCCAACCAGGTATGACCGGCAGCGATGACAAACATCAGCACCGAAAACTTGGCGAAGAACCCGACAAAGAACGGAATACCCGCCATCGAGAACATCAGCATCATCATGATGGCGGCAAACCACGGGCTGCGCTGGTTCAAGCCCTTGAAATCGTCCAGGGTGTCCGCCTCGAAGCCGGCGCGGGCCAACAGCAAAATCATGCCGAAAGCGCCCAGGCTCATCAGGACATAGGAAATCACGTAGAACATCGACGAACTGTAGGCTTCCGTGGCGAGGCGGGCGTTGCCATCGACAACGCCGCTGACGATGCCGAGCAGCATGAAGCCCATGTGCGAGATCGCCGAATAAGCCAGCATGCGCTTGATGTTGGTCTGGACGATGGCGGCCAGATTGCCGATGGCCATCGACAGCACCGCCATGATCATCAACATGACTTGCCAGTCGCCCGCCAAGGGGTGCAGGCCATTGACCAGCAGGCGCATGACGATGGCGAAGGCGGCCAGCTTCGGCGCGCTCGCGATCAGCAGCGTGACCGAGGTTGGCGCGCCATGATAAACGTCGGGAATCCACATGTGGAAAGGCACGATGCCAAGCTTGAAGGCCAGGCCGGCGATCAGGAAAACCAGGCCGAAGGCCAGCAGGTTGCCATTGACGTCGCCATTGGCGAGGCGCTCGGCAATGGCGGTGATTTCCAGACTGCCGGTAGCGCCATAGATCATCGACATGCCGTAGAGCAAGAGACCGGAAGCCAGGGCGCCAAGGATGAAATATTTCATCGCCGCCTCGCTGGCGGCCAGCGATTGGCGGTTCATCGCCACCATCGCATACAACGGCAATGCCAGCAGCTCGATACCGATATAGACGGTAACGAAGCTGTTGGCCGAGATCATCACCATCATGCCGAGCGTGGCGAGCAACAGCAGCACGTAATACTCGCCCTTGTTCATCTCGCTGCGATCAACGAGGTAGGCGCGCGAATAGAACAGCACGATGATGACGGTGAGGTACAGGAACAGCTTCAGCATATCGGACATCAGGTCGTCGACGAACATGTTGCTGAAGGTGTAGGTGGTTTCGCCAACGCCGGTTACAAAAGCGCTTCCCGCGTACTGGATCACCGCGCAGCCGAGCAGCGTCAACACGCTCAGCGCGAAGATCACGGTGCGCCGACTGTCCTTGACGAACAGGTCGATCAACAGAATGGCCAGCGCCATCACCAGCAGAAAAATTTCCGAGGCGGCCGGCTGGAGGTTGGGGACAACGAAATGGTCGAACATGTCGGCTACCGTTTAGTGAATTCTGCTGTTGACGTGATCCAGCAGCCCGTTGACCGAGGCGTGCATGACTTCGGTAAAGACTTGCGGATGGAGGCCCATCCACAGGGTACACAGGGCCAGTACGCCGAGAATGGCGAACTCGCGCCCGTTGATGTCGGAGAGCTTGGCAACGTGCTCGTTGGCGACAGCGCCGAAGATGACCCGCTTGTACATCCACAGCGAGTAGGCGGCGCCCAGAATCAGCGAGATCGCGGCGGCGAAGGCAACCCAGAAGTTGAACTGAACCGCGCCGAGGATGACCATGAATTCGCCGACGAAACCGGAGGTTGCCGGCAGACCGGCGTTGGCCATCGAGAACAGCATGAACAGCGCGGCGAATTTCGGCATGGTGTTGACCACACCGCCGTAATCGGCGATCTGGCGGCTGTGCACGCGGTCGTACATGACGCCGATGCAGAAGAACATGGCACCGGAAACGAAACCGTGGGAAATCATCTGCACCAGCGCGCCTTCGACGCCCAGGGCGCTGAACATGAAGAAGCCGAGGGTGACGAAGCCCATGTGGGCAATGGACGAATAGGCCACCAGTTTCTTCATGTCGGCCTGCACCAGGGCGACAAAGCCGATGTACACGACGGCGATCAACGACAGGGCAATCATCAAAGGGGCCAGTTCGTGCGAGGCATTCGGCGCGATGGGCAGCGAGAAACGCAGGAAACCATAAGCGCCGAGCTTCAGGGCGATGGCCGCCAGCACGATGGAACCGCCGGTCGGCGCTTCGACGTGAGCATCCGGCAACCAGGTATGCACCGGCCACATCGGCACCTTGACTGCAAAAGCAATCAGGAAGGCGAGGAAGATCCAGATCTGCGGGCCGAGAGCAATCGGCAACTCGTGCCAGTCGAGGATCGAGAAACTGCCCGAATGGACGAACAGGTAGATCAGCGCCAGCAGAAACAGCAGCGAGCCGAACAGCGTGTAGAGGAAGAACTTGAAGGCCGCGTAGACGCGGTTGGGGCCGCCCCAGACGCCAATGATGAGGTACATCGGAATCAGCGACGCCTCGAAGAAGACGTAGAACAGCACGCCATCGAGCGAGGAAAAAATGCCGTTCATCAGGCCGGACATGATGAGGAAAGCCGCGTTGTATTGGGCCACTTTCTGGGTGACCACCTCCCAGCCGGCGGCAACCACGATGACGGTGATGAAAGCGTTGAGGATGACGAACAGCATCGAGATGCCGTCGACACCGAGATGGTAGTTGATGTTGAAACGGGGAATCCAGCTTCCCATCTCGACGAACTGCATGCCGCTGTGGGTGGTATCAAAACCGGCCCACAGCGGGATCGTCACCAGAAAGCCGGCAAGCGCGCCGACCAGAGCGAGCCTCCGGGCCAGCGGCGCATTCCGGTCGGAACCGGTGAGCAGGACGATGACGCCGGCAGCGATGGGGAGCCAGATAGCGAGAGACAGTAGCGGGTAAGTCGACATGTTATTCCTTGCTTTTCTGCGAACTGTTCACGCTAAACGCGGTTAAACAACAAGATCAGCACGAGAACGCCGAAGATCATGGTGAAAGCATAGTGATAGACGTAACCGGTCTGGAACAGCCGGGCGACGGTGGCGATCCAGCCGACCAGCTTGGCCGAGCCGTTGACGATCAGGCCATCGATGACGGCCACGTCGCCGCCGCGCCACAGTCCCTTGCCCAGCAAACGGGCGCCGCCGGCAAAAACGACCTCATTGAACTTGTCGAAGTAATATTTGTTTTCGAGCAGCGTGTGGAGCGCCGAGAAGCGGCGCTGAATGGCCGCCGGAATATCCGGGCGCTTCAGGTAGAAGAACCAGGACAGCAGCACACCGGCCAGCGCCAGGTAAAGCGGCGGCGTCGACAAGGCATGCAGGCCCATCGCCGCAGCGCCGTGGAATTCCTCAAGGAAGTGCGCCAGCGCCGGGTGGAGGGCGTCATCGACGTGAATGGCGCCCTGGAAATAATCGCCTTTGAGCATCGGCCCGACCCCGATATAGCCGATGACGGCCGACGGAATCGCCAGCAGCACCAGCGGCAGCGTCACCACCCAGGGCGTCTCGTGCGGTTTCTGACCGGGAGCCAGACCGTGATGGTGGTCGCCATGATGCGCATCGTGGCCGTGGTTATCCTTGCCGAAACGTTCCTGGCCGTGGAAAACCAGGAAATACATGCGGAAGGAATAAAAGGCGGTAATGAAAACGCCGGCCAGCACCGCAAAATAAGCGAAGCCGGAACCGGGAATATTGGAGAGCCTGGCAACCTCGATGATCGAATCCTTGGAATAGAAACCGGCCATGAAGGGCGTGCCGATCAGCGCCAGCGAGCCGATCAGCGAGGTGATCCAGGTAATCGGCATGTATTTGCGCAGGCCGCCCATGTTGCGGATGTCCTGATCGTGGTGCATGCCGATGATGACCGAACCGGCGGCGAGGAACAGCAGCGCCTTGAAGAAGGCGTGCGTCATCAGGTGGAAGATCGCCACCGAGTAAGCCGAAGCGCCCAGCGCCACGGTCATGTAGCCGAGCTGCGACAGGGTTGAATAGGCGACGACGCGCTTGATGTCGTTCTGGATGATGCCGAGAAAACCCATGAACAGCGCGGTGATGGCGCCGATGACGATGACGAAGGACAGAGCCGTGGTGGACAACTCGAACAGCGGCGACATCCGCGCCACCATGAAGATGCCGGCCGTGACCATGGTCGCCGCGTGAATCAGCGCCGAGATCGGCGTCGGGCCTTCCATCGAGTCGGGCAGCCAGACGTGCAGCGGCACCTGCGCCGATTTGCCCATGGCGCCGATGAACAGGCAGATGCAGGTGACGGTCAACAGCGACCAGTGCTGCTCGCCCCAAAGGTTGAGGGTCGCCGCAGCCAGTTCCGGCGCCTGGGCGAACACCGTTTTGTAATCGAGCGAACCGAAATGGGCCAGAATCAGACCGATGCCGAGAATGAAACCGAAGTCGCCGACGCGATTGACGAGAAACGCCTTCAGATTGGCGAAGATCGCCGTCGGCCGGGTGTACCAGAAGCCGATCAGCAGATAGGAAACGAGGCCGACCGCTTCCCAGCCGAAGAACAACTGCATGAAGTTGTTGGCCATCACCAGCATCAGCATGGAGAAGGTAAACAGCGAGATGTAGCTGAAGAAGCGGTTGTAGCCGGGATCGTCCTGCATGTAGCCGATGGTGTAGATGTGCACCATCAGCGAGACGAAGGTCACGACCAGCATCATCGTCGTGGTCAGGGGGTCGATCAGGAAACCGACCTCGAAGCGGTAATCGCCGCTGGTCAGCCAGGTGTAGACCGGGCCGTTGAAGGCGTTGCCCGCCTGCACATCCTGAAAGATCAATACAGAAGCGACGAAGGCGGCGGCGACGCCGGCGATGGTCACGGTGTGCGCCAGCCAGCGCGGGATGACGCGGCAGAACAGACCGGCGACGATGGCTCCGAACAAGGGGGCCAGCGGCACGAGCAGATAGAGTTTTTGCATGGTCATGGTTAACCCTTCAGGCTATCCAGGTCATCCACATGGATGCTCTTGAGGTTGCGGAACAACACGATCAGGATGGCCAGACCGATCGCCGACTCGGCGGCGGCGACCGTCAGGATGAAGAAGACGAAAACCTGTCCCGACAGATCGTTCATGTAATGCGAGAAGGCGACGAAATTCATGTTGACCGCGAGCAGCATCAGTTCGATGGCCATCAGCAAGACCAGCAGGTTCTTCCGGTTGAGGAAGATGCCAACCACGCTGATGGCGAACAGGATTGCGCCGAGAATCAGGAAATGGGAGAGGGTCAAGGTAAGCATGGTCGTCGGAACTCAGTCTTTTTCAACCGGCATTTGCAGCACGCGGAGGCGATCCTTGGCCTTGACGAAAACCTGCCGGCCTGGATCGGTGTATTTCCTGGAGGGATTGCGTCCGCGATAGGTCAGGGCAATCGCGGCGATCATGCCGACCAGCAACACGACGGAGGCCAGTTCGAAGGGATAGACGAAATCGGTGAACATCAGGGCGCCGATTTCCCGCGTATTGGAAACCCCGGACGCAACAGCGGCTCGCGCGGCCGGCACCTGGAGGTTCCTGCTGATGAGCACCATGCCCATCTCCCAAACCATGACCAGACCGAGTATGGCCCCGAGCGGCAGGTAATTCCAGAAACCCTCGCGGAGGCGGTCGATGTTGATGTCGAGCATCATTACCACGAACAGGAACAGCACCATGACCGCGCCGACATAGACGAGGATGATGGCGATGGCCAGAAACTCGGCTTGCAGCAAGGCCCAGATGCCGCCGCAGGTGAAGAAAGCCAGGATCAGGTGCAGCACGGCGTGCACCGGGTTGCGCGCGGTGATGACGCGCAATGCCGCGTAAACCAGAATCGCCGACAGGAAGTAAAAAACCAGGGTTTGAAAATCCATCGCGGCCACCTGTTATCGATAGGGCGCGTCGAGCGCGCGATCTTCGGCGATCTGGGTTTCGTAGCGGTCGCCGTTGGCCAGCAGCATCGGCTTGGTGTAGTGCAGATCGCCGCGCTGCTCGCCGTGGTATTCATAAACCCGGGTCTCGACGATGGCGTCGACCGGGCAGGCTTCCTCGCAGTAGCCGCAGAAAATGCACTTGGTCAGATCGATGTCGTAACGGGTCGTGCGCCGCGATCCATCATCGCGCTGTCCGGTTTCGATGGTGATCGCCATGGCCGGGCAGATGGCCTCGCACAACTTGCAGGCGATGCAGCGCTCCTCGCCGTTCGCATATCGACGCAGGGCGTGCAGGCCACGGAAACGAAAGCTCTGCGGCGTTTTTTCCTCGGGATACTGGACGGTGATCTTGCGGGCGAAGAAATACCTGCCCGTCACGGCCAGTCCTTTCCTCAACTCCGTAAGGAAGAGGCTGTTGACGATGTCCTTCAGCGAACCCATGGCACGCCCCTCACTTCCAGATATTCAGCGGCGACATCATCCAGACGCCGACGACGATGAGCCAGATCAGACAGATCGGCAGCAACACCTTCCAGCCCAGACGCATCACCTGATCGTAGCGATAGCGTGGGAAAGTGGCGCGCGACCAGAGATACAGGAACAGAACGGCGGCCATCTTGGCGAACAGCCAGAAGATGCCGTCCGGCAAAAAACCAACCGGCGACGACCAGCCGCCGAGGAACAGGATCGAAGTCAGCGTGGCGACCAGGATCATGTTGGCGTATTCAGCCAGGAAGAACAGCGCGAAGGCCATGCCGGAATATTCAACGTGGAAGCCGGCGACGATTTCCGACTCGCCCTCGGCCACGTCGAATGGCGCCCGGTTCAACTCCGCCATGCCGGCAATCAGGTAGACGACGAACATCGGCAACAGCGGCAGCCAGTTCCACGACAGGAAATTCAGGCCATACCCCGCGAACATCCCGGATTGCTGGGCCTGAACGATAGTCACCAGATTCAGGCTGCTCGACACCATCAACACGCAGATCAGCGCGAAACCCATGGCTAGCTCATAGGACACCATCTGCGCCGCCGAGCGCATCGCGCCAAGAAAGGCGTACTTGGAGTTCGAGGCCCAGCCGGACAGGATGATGCCGTAGACGCCCAGCGAGGAGATGGCCATGATGTAGAGCAGACTGGCGTCGATGTTGGCCAGCACCAGCGTGTCGGTGAAAGGCACCACGGCCCAGGCGGCCAGGGCCGGCGCGAAGGCCAGCATCGGCGCGATGATGTAGATGCCCTTGCTGGCGCTGCCGGGGACGATGATTTCCTTGAACAGCAGCTTCAAGCCGTCGGCAATCGGCTGAATCAGGCCAAGCGGGCCGACCCGGTTGGGGCCGATGCGCACCTGCATGAAACCGATGATCTTGCGCTCGGCCAGCGTCAGGTAGGCAACGCCGAGCAGCAGCGGGAGGACAATCGCAACAATCCGCACCAGGGTCCACACCGCCGGCCAGGCAACGCCGAACAACTCGGAGCCAAAACTTGTCAGTGCGTCCATTTATGCACGCTCCACGGAAATCGAACCAAACATCTCGCCCAGACCGGCGGTGCTGGCATGCGCCGCAGCCACCCGGAGGCAACCGGCGGGAACAGCGTTGTCAACCTTGAGCGGCAGCACGGCTTCGCCCTGCCCCTGACGAACCCTGACCGTCGCGCCAGCGGTCAAGCCCAGTGCGCTCAGTGTCTGTTCGCACAGGCGGGCGCTCGGGGCGGCCGCGTCAGCCGTCTGTTGCAGGGCCGGCGCGCGCCGGGCCAGCGGATCGGCAAAATGAATCGGCACGTCGGCAATCCGCTGCAACCCCTCCGCTGCGGCCGGCAGGGCGATCGCCACGCCATTCAGCGCATTGTCGAGGCCAGCGACAAACTCGTTGCCCTGGCCCAGCGCCTCGTCGCGCACCGCTTCGCTGGTTTCGTAAGCAAAACCGGCGAGATTGAGCACATTGCCGAGCACGCGCAGCGCCTTCCAGGCCGGACGGGCATCGCCGCGCGCCTTGACGACGCCGTTGAAGCTCTGAATGCGGCCTTCGGTGTTGACGAAAGTACCGGACGTCTCGGTATAGGGAGCGATCGGCAACATCACGTCGGCGTATTCGAGGGCCGGCGCATGCTTGAAGGCGGACATGAAGACGACCAAGCTGGCCTGCTTCAGGGCGCTGAGCGCCAATTGCGGATTGGCGCAATCGAACTCCGGCTCGACGCCCATCAGCACATAGGCTTTGCGCGGCTGCTCGAACATCGCCCGAGCGTTGGCGCCGCTGGGCAGCGCGCCGGCGACATGGGCGCCGACGGTATTGGCCCCTTCGCCGAGGAAACCGAACGTGGCGCCGGTCAGCCGGGCCAGTTCCTGCGCCAGGGCATGCAGTTGCGTAGCGGCGGCGGACTGGGTAGCGACATTGCCGAGGAAGACGGCGCACTTTTCGCCCTCGACCAGACTCTGGGCAATCGCCCGGGATGCTGCATCGACCATGATGGCTTCGAGGCCGGCCGGCGCGGCGACGCCCTTCAGTTCGGCGGCGGCCTTGACGATGGCGCCGAGCGCGGCGGCCAGTTGCGCCGGGGCGACGACCACATTCTGCTGCAACGGGATCAGTTGATCGTCGCCCGTCACCGACAGCAGGCTGACCCGGGTCTTTTTCTTGGCCGCCTGACGCAGGCGCTGGGCGATCAGCGGATGATCCTTGCGCAGGAAGGAGCCGACCACCAGCGCCGCGTCGAGATTCTGGATTTCCGCGAGACGCAAGCCAAGCCACGGCGCGCCGGCGCGCTTGCCATCGGCAGAAAAATCGCTCTGGCGCGCGCGGAAGTCGATATTGCCACTGCCCAAACCGCGCATGATCTTGTTCAACAGGAACAATTCCTCGACCGTGCAGGACTGGGCCGCCAGCGCCGCCAGGGCGTCGCCGCCATGCTCGCGGGCGACATCCTTGAGGCCGTGAGCGACATAATCGAGCGCCACGTTCCAGTCAACCTCGCGCCACTCGCCGCCCTGCTTGACCATCGGCCGGGTCAGGCGCTCGTCGGAATTCAGTGCCTGATAGGAGAAACGCTCCTTGTCCGAGATCCAGCATTCATTGACCGCTTCGTTCTCGCGCGGCAAGACGCGCATCACGTTGTCGTGCTTGACCTGGACGACCAGATTGGCGCCGACGGAATCGTGCGGGCTGACCGACTTGCGCCGCTGCAATTCCCAGGAACGGGCGGTGTAGCGGAAGGGTTTCGAGGTCAGCGCGCCGACCGGACACAGGTCGATCAGGTTGCCCGACAGTTCGGAATCGACGCTGCGACCGAGGAAGGTGGTGATCTCGGAATGCATGTTGCGGTTGGCCATGCCGAGTTCCATGATGCCGGCGATTTCCTGGCCAAAGCGGACGCAACGGGTACAGTGGATGCAGCGGCTCATTTCCTCCATGGAAATCAGCGGCCCGACGTTCTTGTGAAAGACGACGTGCTTTTCTTCGCTGTAGCGGCTCTTCATCGGACCGTAGCCGACCGACATGTCCTGCAACTGGCACTCGCCGCCCTGGTCGCAGATCGGGCAGTCGAGCGGATGGTTGATGAGCAGGAATTCCATCACCCCCTTCTGCGCCTTGACGGCCAGATCGGAATGCGTGAACACCTTCATGCCGTTGGTCACCGGCGTGGCGCAGGCCGGCATGGGCTTCGGCGCTTTTTCGATCTGCACCAGACACATCCGGCAGTTGGCCGCGATCGACAATTTCTTGTGGTAGCAGAAATGCGGGATATAGACCCCGAGCTGCCGCGCGGCGTCCATCACCGTGCTGCCGTCGGGCACTTGCGCTTGTTTGCCGTCGATTTCGATTTCCAGCATGTCGCTATTCTTCCATTACCAAACTGCGGGCCGTCAGGCCGGAATCCTGTGGAAACCGCTGCCCGCCCATTGCACATCCCTGGGCACCAGACAGCATTTGTGTTCGATATGGTGCTCGAACTCGCTGCGGAAATGCTTGATGAAGCTCTGCACCGGGAAAGCCGCCGCATCGCCCAATGCGCAGATGGTGCGGCCGGCGATGTTGGCCGGGATGCTGGTCAGCAGATCGAGATCCTCCGGCCGGCCCTGCCCGTTCTCGATGCGATGGATGACTTTGTACATCCAGGCCGTGCCTTCGCGGCAGGGCGTGCATTGGCCGCAGGATTCTTCATGGTAAAAGAAGGACAGGCGCTCCAGCGCCTTGACCATGCACACCGTTTCGTCCATGACGATGACCGCGCCGGAACCGAGCATCGAACCGGCCTTGCTGATCGCGTCGTAATCCAGGGTGCAATCCATGATGATCTCGCCCGGCAGCACCGGCGCCGACGAGCCGCCGGGAATGACGGCCTTCAGCTTGCGCCCGCCGCGCATGCCGCCGCACATGTCGAGCAGCGTGGCGAACGAGGTGCCGAGCGGGACTTCATAATTGCCCGGCCGATTGACGTGGCCGGAGACCGAAAACAGCTTGGTGCCGCCGTTGTTCGGCTTGCCCAGATTGAGATACGCCTCGCCGCCCATCTTCAGGATGAAGGGAACGGCAGCGAAGGTTTCCGTATTGTTGATCGTGGTCGGTTTGCCATACAGGCCAAAAGAGGCCGGGAATGGCGGCTTGTAGCGCGGCTGGCCCTTCTTGCCCTCGATGGATTCGAGCAGCGCGGTTTCTTCGCCACAGATGTAGGCGCCGTAACCGTGGTGGGCGAACAATTCGAAATTGAAGCCGGAACCGAGAATGTTCTGGCCGATGAAGCCGGCAGCGCGGGCTTCGTCCAGGGCTTCCTCGAAGCGCTGGTAGAGTTCCCAGATTTCGCCGTGGATGTAGTTGTAGCCGCGATTGGCCCCCACCGCGTAGGCGGCGATGGCCATGCCCTCGATGACCGCATGCGGGTTGCAGGCCATGATGTCGCGGTCCTTGAAGGTGCCCGGTTCGCCTTCGTCGGTATTGCAGACCACGTATTTGTCGCCCTGAAAGGACTTCGGCATGAAAGACCACTTCAGGCCGGTCGGAAAGCCCGCGCCGCCTCGGCCGCGCAGCGCCGACTGCTTGACTTCGGCGATGACGTCATCCGGCGCCTGCTTGCTTTCCAGAATGCGCCGCAACTGGACATAGCCGCCACGGGCGACGTAATCCTGCAAACGCCAGCCGCGGTCGCCATCCAGCCCGGCCATCAGGACGCCATTGATCGAACCGAACAGGGCCATTATTTGCACTCCTCAAGCAGCTTGTCGATCTGCTCCGGGTGCATGTGGCTGCACATCGAACGGTTGTTGACGATGAACACCGGCGCATCGCCGCAGGCGCCCATGCATTCGCCTTCCTTCAAGGTGAACTTGCCGTCCGGCGTCGTCTCGCCATAGCCGATGCCGAGCTTTTGTTGCAAATACTCGCCGGCGTGATAGCCGCCGGACAGGGCGCAGGGCAGGTTGGTGCAGACCGTGATCTTGTACTTGCCGACCGGCTTCAGGTCGTACATGTTGTAGAAGGTCGCCACCTCCCAGACCGCGATGGGCGGCATGCCGAGATAGCCGGCGACGGCTTCGATGGCCTCGGTCGGCAGCCAGCCCTGTTCTTCCTGGGCGTGGGCCAGACAGGCCATCACGGCCGACTGTTTTTGATCGGCGGGGTACTTGGCGACCTCGCGGGCGAATTTCTGGAGGGTCTGGGCGGCAAACATCAGCGGTCAATCTCGCCAAAAACGACATCTTGGGAGCCGATGATCGCCGAAACGTCGGCGAGCATGTGGCCACGGGCCATTTCGTCCATGGCTGCCAGGTGCACATAACCCGGAGCGCGGATTTTCATGCGGTAGGGTTTGTTGGCGCCATCGGAAATGAAATAGATGCCGAACTCGCCCTTCGGGTGCTCGACCGCGGCGTAGGCTTCGCCCGGCGGCACGTGGATGCCCTCGGTAAAGAGCTTGAAGTGGTGAATCAGCTCTTCCATGTTGGATTTCATGTCGGCCCGCGGCGGCGGCGCGACATTGTAGTTGTCGGTGATGACCGGGCCGGGATTGTTGCGCAGCCAGGCGATGCACTGCCGGATGATGCGGTTCGACTGCAACATCTCTTCCATGCGCACCAGATAGCGGTCGTAACTGTCGCCGTTGACGCCAACCGGGATGTCGAAATCGACCTTGTCATAGGCGGCGTAGGGCTGTTTCTTGCGCAAATCCCAGGCGAAACCAGAGCCGCGCAGCATGGCGCCGGTGAAGCCCATTTGCAGGGCGCGTTCGGGCGAAACGACGCCGACGTCGACCAGGCGCTGCTTCCAGATCCGGTTGTCGGTCAGGAGCGTGTGGTACTCGGCATGGTGTTTGACGAAGCGGTCGGTGAAGTCTTCCAGAAAATCGAGCAGGCTGCCGCTGCGGTTTTCGTTTCTCTGCGCCACCTTGGCTGCGTTGGACCAGGTCGACTCGCGGTATTGCGGCATGCGATCCGGCAAATCGCGGTAGACGCCGCCCGGACGATAGTAGGCAGCGTGCATCCGGGCGCCGGAAACTGCCTCATAGGCGTCCATCAAATCCTCACGCTCGCGGAAGGAATAGAGCGTCATGGTCATGGCGCCGACGTCGAGAGCATGGCAGCCGATCCACAGCAGATGATTGAGGATGCGGGTGACTTCGTCGAACATCGTGCGGATGTACTTGCCGCGCTCCGGCACCTCGATGCCCAGGAGCTTCTCGCTCGCCAGGCAGTAGGCGTGCTCGTTGCACATCATCGAAACGTAGTCGAGGCGGTCCATGTAGGGCATGGCCTGAACCCAGGTGCGGGTTTCCGCCAGTTTTTCGGTGGCGCGGTGCAAGAGGCCGATATGCGGGTCGGCGCGTTGCACGACCTCGCCGTCCAGCTCCAGCACCAGACGCAGCACGCCGTGCGCGGCCGGGTGCTGCGGGCCGAAGTTCAGGGTGAAATTACGAATATCAGCCATGTGCCGAATCTCCGTAGCTGTCTTCGCGCAGGATGCGCGGGGTGTTTTCGCGCGGTTCGATGGTCACCGGCTGGTAGATGACCCGTCTTTGATCGGGGTCATAACGCATCTCGACATGGCCGGAAATCGGGAAGTCCTTGCGGAA
>WQUQ01000083.1 GCA_009782025.1 Desulfobulbus sp.
CACCCCTTCCCTTCCCGAACAGGACCGTGAAACAGTTGAGCGCCCATGATAGTGAGCATACCGCTCGCGAAAGTAGGTCACCGCCAGGCCCCCCTTCCCCTCCCACAAAACCCCCGCTATCAAAAATGGCGGGGGCTTTGCATTTTTATCTCACGGAAAACTAAATCCAAAATCAGTTCCAGGCTGGATGTGGCAGATCAAGCATCATGCAGAATGCGCACTTCGCGCTGCGGGAACGGTATCTCCACGCCGTGAGCCTTGAAAGCCCGCCAGATGGCGAAATTGACGGCGGATACCACATTGCCCTTGCCGGCTTCGGGGTCGGCGATCCAGAAGCCCAGTTCGAGGTTGATGCTGCTCTCGGCGAACTGGGTCAGCGCCACGCCGGGTGGCGGTTCGGCCAGCACCCGCGGCTGCGCCCTGGCCGCTTCCAGCAGCAGTTGCCTGACCAGATCGAGATCGCTGTCGTAGGCGACGCCGATGCTCGTCGCCAGACGCAGCCGGGTATTGGTGTAGGTCTGGTTCTGTACCGTGCTGCTGATGAACGTCTCGTTGGGGACAATGAATTCGATGCCGCCAGGATGTCTGAGCACGGTGTAGCGCGTGGTGATCTGGCTGACCTCACCGGTCACATCGGCGCCGACCTGGATGATGTTGCCGATGCGGATCGAACGGTCGAGCAGGATGATGAAGCCGGAAACATAGTTGCTGGCGATTTTCTGCAAGCCGAAGCCGAGACCGACGCCCAGCGCTCCGGTGAATACCGACAGCGCCGTCATGTCGATGCCGACCAGCGACAGGCTGACCATGATCGCCAGCAGCGTCAGCGCGGCTTTGGCGAAACGGATGCCGACGATGCGCAGATTGGGGTCGAGATGCGTCACGCGCAGCAAACGACGCTCGATCAGACCGGCGATCCACAACGCGACGACGAGGGTCAGAAAGACCGTGACAACGCCGTGCAGGATCATCCACAGATTGATGCGCTGCGCGCCGACGGCAAACTCCACGCCCTCTAGCGCCTTGATCGCATACGGCGCGAGATCGGCGATGTAAAGCGCCAGCCAGCCCCAGACCAGGGTCGCGATGATGCGCTCCCAGGCGCTCAGCCACACGGCCTTGGGAAACGTGTGGCGGAGCACGAAAACGACGGCGCGCACCAGGGCCATCGAGGCGAGCAGCGGCAGCGCCAGCCGCAGCAGGTTGATGCTGATGAAAGGCGTCAGCAGCGGCAGCGCCACGCCAACCAGCAGCAGGCCAAATAGCGGAAAAGCCAGGCGCGCGCTGGCCTGGCCGAAGCGGCCAACATTCTCGACCTGACGCCTCTGCCACCAGCGGGCGAACAGCAGGGCGAGACCGAGACAAACGGCCAAAGCGGCCAGTTGCCAGATGAAATCCAGCGTCTGGACATCAGCCCAGAGATCGCGCAGAGAATTCAGGGCCGGGGCATTGTGGTGATTCATGAGCGACGCTCCAGCGCGGCGGCGAAAAAGCCGTCGGTGTGATGGCGGTGCGGCAGCAGGCGCAAGGTCTCGCCTTCCAGCGCAATGCCGTGGCGGGCCAGAATGTCGCTGGCCGAAATCGGGATGAAATCGGGATGTTCGGCGAGAAAGGCGGCGACAATGGCCTCGTTCTCCTCCGCCAACAGACTGCACGTGGCATAAACGACGCGCCCGCCGGGCCGCGCCAGCTTGGCCGCGGCGGCCAGAATGGCGGCCTGTTTGGCGGCCAGTTCGGTCACCGAGGCCGCGCTCTGCCGCCACTTCAGATCGGGATTGCGGCGCAGCGTGCCGAGGCCGGAGCAAGGCGCGTCGACCAGCACGCGGTCGGCCTTGCCGGCCAGACGCTTCAACTTGCCATCGCGCTCATGCTCGATGCGCACCGGATGGACGTTGGATAGGCCGGAGCGGGCCAGACGCGGCTTCAGCTTCGCCAGCCGTTTGTCCGATACATCGAGCGCATAAAGACGACCGGTATTGCGCATCAACGCGCCGAGCAGCAGCGTCTTGCCGCCCGCGCCGGCGCAGAAATCGACGACCATCTCGCCGCGCCGGGGATCGAGCAGGTAACCGAGCAACTGGCTGCCCTCGTCCTGTACCTCGACCGCGCCGTCGAGAAACAGCGGATGCCGGGCCAGCGCCGGCTTGTCGGCGAGGCGCACGGCCAGCGGCGACAGCCCCCCCGGTGCAGCGGCAATGCCGTCGGCGGCCAAGCGGGCCAGCGCCGCGTCACGATCCATCTTCAGACTATTCACCCGCAGATCGAGCGGGGCCGGCTGGTTCAGCGCCGCCGCCAGAGCGTCCACCTCGTCAGCGCCGAACTGCCCGAGCAGCTTGTCATACAGCCAATCCGGCAAATCGCAGCGCACAGCCGGCGGCATGTCGCTCTCGGCCATGCCCCTGGCCGCCGCCAGCCAATCCGCCTCGCCGACCTTGAGCACCGGGGCCAACTCGTGCGCCCCCCAGTCGCGCGTCATCGCCAGCGCCACCAGCAGCCGCTTGCGGTCGGAGAGCTTGCCGGCGCAACGCGCCTCGACACTGCGCCCGCGCCGCAACACGGCGAACACCGTCTCGGCGACGAAGGCGCGGTCGGCATGACCCAACTCGCGGTGAGCGCGAAAATAGCGCGAAACGACGGCATCGGCCGGATGCTCGAAATTCAGCAACTGCCCGAGCACGGCTTCGGCATGGGCGAACAGGGCAGGGGTGAAACGCGCTTTCATCGAAAAATGACCTTCGTGCGGTTTATCAGCGTCTGTTTGTGATTCTTTCACGGGCGGTGGCGGTCTGCGGTGTCGCCATCCTTGCTCATGGCGCGACCATTGGCGGCGGCTTCTGTGCCTTGCCGCCCATCCCGATCCGCATCCCGCATGCCTCGCGCCGGGATCGCAAACAGGCGCCAAAGAATGCAGGGGCGAATCATCATCCATTTTCCCCCGCGGGGGCAACGCCATTGACCCCGCCATTGACCCCGTCGAGCAGATAAAATACGCGCAGAGTCAGATCTAAACGGCAGGTCATTTTTTGTTGGGGGCAACCTGGGCCGGCGCCGCCTCCTCGATCGCTTCAGGGATCATCTCACGACCCAACAATTTCTCTTCCATGCCTTGCGAACATCATATACGTGAGAGTATCAACGGATTATTTGAATACAGCCAATATGCCGCATTGCAACCTATTTGATTGCCGGGTTAATAATAGTCAGGTTTCCGATAAGCTTTGATGATCGCGGCAATATCAACCTTCGGGCCGTTCGGCACCACGCGCCGGCGAATCAGATATTCCCCCGCGAACATGGCGCCGACGGCAATCGGCGTGACGAAAATGGCGAAAACCGACCACGCTTCGATGGGCGCCAAAAAGAACAGCGCCACCGACAACGCCGCGCTGATGGCGAAGTAGCCGGTCCAGGCGACCGTCACCTGGCGCGTGTAGCGCAGATAGTCGGCATCCAGCGCCACCGCCGGCGTAATGGCAATGGCCAGGCGCGAGCACAAGGCAGCGGCGTCATCGTCTTGCAAGGTGCCGCCAAAAACAAAGGCGAGCAGCAGCATGGTGCCGGCATGCTGAAAGAAATACAGCCAGGCGATGTGGTTGCCGCGCAATTGATCGACGTTCAGGAGGAGCAGCGCCACGCCCGCCAGAAAAAGCGGCAGCAAAAGCGCCCGCCAGCGCGATCGCCAGGCGCTCGCCGCAATCGCCACGGCCAGCGGCGCCAGACTGAGCAGCACGGCCGCCGGCGGCGGAGCGGGATTTACCGTCACCAGATAGCTGATTCCCAAGTAGACTACCGCGCCTATCGCCAGCAGCCCGTTCCGCATCCGAATCCAATTACGCATGTCGCATCAACCCATTCAAAACGCCTGGCGTCGCGCGCCCTCGCGCATCGCCATCCA
The DNA here is from genome assembly GCA_009782025.1 of Desulfobulbus sp. Classification (GTDB taxonomy): domain Bacteria; phylum Pseudomonadota; class Gammaproteobacteria; order Burkholderiales; family Rhodocyclaceae; genus Azonexus. The sequence continues at coordinate 3,896 of WQUQ01000083.1, forward strand.
TTTCTGGTTCAAGTGTTTCGGCACCCTGGGCTTCATCGCGCTGTTTTTTGCCGCCTATGTGTATCTGCTGCGGCACCCCGTCTACGCCGTCACGGTCATTCCCGCCATCTGGCTGGATCATCTGATTGCTGTTCAACCGTTGTTTCTCCCGTTCTATCTGTCGCTGTGGCTTTATGTTTCGCTGCCGCCCATGCTCATGGTCTCTCGCCAGGCCATCATTGAATATGGAATATGGATGGGCGGCCTGTGCCTGGCGGCATTGGCGATTTTCTACTTCCAACCCACCACCGTCGGCCCTACCGGCATCGACTGGAGTCTCTACCCCGGCATGGCCATCCTCAGAGGCATGGATGCGGCCGGCAACGCCTGCCCATCGCTCCATGTCGCCACGGCCGTGTTCTCCTGCCTCTGGCTCTGCCAATATTTGCCCGCCCTGGGGTTCGGCCGGCTGACACGCTGGCTGGCCGTCGCCTGGTGCGTGGCGATTGTTTATTCAACGATGGCGACCAAGCAGCACATGGCGCTGGATGTCGCGGCGGGAATTATCCTATCATTGATCGTTTTTGCGGCATTTGCGCTGTCGCGGCGTCGAGAATATTAAAAAATAGGCAAAACCGTGCAGCAACGGTGCGGCTGTCGGCGACACGCCACCAGATTCTGAACATGCAAACACTCCCCCTGCTTCCCGAATCTCCGATAGATTCCATCGTGGCCTGGAACGGCAGCCACCCGGTCACGCGCGCCGAATTCCTATGCCATATTCGCGGCGTCGCCGCGCATCTGCCGCCCACCGGCCACGTACTGAACCTGTGCAAAAGCCGCTACTGGTTCGGCGTCGGCCTGTTCGCCGCCATCTCGCGCGGCATCCTCAGCCTGATGCCCAATGCCGTCGCGCCCGATCTGATCGCCGGATTGCGCGCGGAATTTCCCGATCTGCTGTGCCTGTGCGACCAGGCCGATACGCACCACGGCTTGCCGCATCTCATCGTCAGCGACATTCGGCCGGCCGCAACGCCTGACGAAATGCCGCGCATCCCGGCCGAGCAGGAGGCGCTGTACGTCTACACCTCCGGTTCCACCGGTCAACCCCGGCGGCATGTCAAGACTTTCGGCCGTCTGTGCCAATGTGCCGAGGCCGAGGCCGGGCACGTCCACGCCATCACTGGCGCGCCATGCGCGATTGTCGGCACGGTGCCGTTCCAGCACATGTACGGACTGGAATCGACCGTTTTTCTGCCGCTGCTCGGCGCCGGAACGCTGACCTCCCGCCTGCCGTTTTTTCCCGCCGACGTCGCCGCCGCGCTAGCGGAAGTCCCGGCGCCGCGATTCCTGGTCACGACGCCGTTCCATCTGCGCAAACTGGTCGAGGCCGACATCGATTTTCCGCCCATCGCCGGCATCGTTTCGGCCACCGCGCCGCTCTCCGCGGAACTGGCGATACAGGCCGAAACCCGGCTGAATGCTTCGATCATGGAAATCTACGGCTCCACCGAAACCGGGCAGATCGCCACGCGGCGGACGGCGCGCGAGGATACGTGGCGCATTTACGACGGCATTGAAATCGATCTGCAAGCAAACGGCCCGGTCGTCACCGGCGGCCATCTGGAAGGCCCGCAACTGTTGAACGATGTCATCCAGATTGAGGGCGATGGCCGCTTCCGTTTGCTCGGGCGCAATTCCGACATCGTCAACGTCGCTGGCAAGCGCAATTCGCTGGCCAGCCTGAACCAGATACTCACCCATTTGCCCGGCGTGGTCGATGGCGTGTTCTGCGCGCCGCACGCCGAGCAGCAGCAGGAAATCGCCCGTCTGGCCGCTTTCGTGGTCGCGCCGGCCTTGTCAGCGCATGATCTGCAAACGGCGCTGCTGCAAAAAATCGACCCCATTTTTTTGCCACGTCCGATTGTTTTTCTCGACGCCCTGCCGCGCGAACGCAGCGGAAAACTGACGGCTGACGCGCAGGCGGATTTGATGAAGCGTTATTTGTCATGACCACGGTGCAAGCGCAAGCCTCGGCCTTCAGGCCGAGGTCAAGCGAGCCAAGCGTAATCTCGGCGCCAAAGGCGCCCCCGATTCGTGGCGAGGAAGCCTCTGGCTTCAGCCAGAGGAGACTCACGAACGAGCCGCGCCGGGCAGCCCTGCCGTTCCCGCCGGATCATCCGGTTTTCGCCGGCCACTTTCCTGGCAATCCGATCATTCCGGGCGTGCAGTTGCTCGACCGCGCAAAACGCATGATTGAAACGGAATGCGGCGTTCTGCTCTGCGGCATTCAGGCGGCGAAATTTCTCAGCCCCGCCGGCCCCGGCGAGGCATTGGAACTGGAATATCGGCTGGATGAAAAGCAGGCGGCGTTTGAAATCCGTTGCGGTGAACGGAAAATCGCCAGCGGGCAATTTCTGCTCGAAGGGCCATGACGACGACGCCAGCCCCCGAATGGCTCCAGCGCGAAGAACGCGGCAACGCCTTCTGGCTCAGGCTGATGCGCAGAATTTCCCTGTTGCTGGGCCGCCGTCTGTCGCGCCTCGTCCTTTACGG
>WQUQ01000084.1 GCA_009782025.1 Desulfobulbus sp.
GGCTCCAGCGCGAAGAACGCGGCAACGCCTTCTGGCTCAGGCTGATGCGCAGAATTTCCCTGTTGCTGGGCCGCCGTCTGTCGCGCCTCGTCCTTTACGGCATCGCGCTCTACTTCGTCCTCGCCGTACCCAAAGCGCGCCAGGCTTCGCGCAACTACCTCGGCCGCGTATTGCTGCGCCGCGTCACGCTGTTCGACCTGTATCGCCACATCCTGACTTTTGCCAGCACCATCCACGACCGCATTTATCTGCTCAATGATCGCTACGATCTGTTCGACATCCGCCTCTCCGGCGCCGAGGCGCTGCATGAAATGCACCGCGAGCAGCGGGGCTGCCTGCTGTTTGGCGCGCATCTCGGCAGTTTTGAAATCCTGCGCAGCATCGCCCGCGGCAATGGCATGCTCAAGCTCAGCGTCGCCATGTTCCCGGAGAACGCGCGCCATATCAACGACATGCTGGCCGCCATCAATCCGGGCGTGATGGCGGACATCATTCCGCTCGGCCAGATCGATTCCATGCTGATCCTGCACCGGCGGCTGCAACAGGGCGACATGATCGGCGTGCTGGCCGACCGCGCCAGCGGCCCGGACAGCTATCTGAGCACGCCCTTTCTCGGCGCGCCGGCGCGCTTTCCTTCCGGGCCGCTGCGCATGGCGGCGCTCTTGAAACAGCCGGTCTGGTTCATGGCCGGGCTGTATCGGGGCGGCAATCGTTATGACGTACAATTCGAGCTATTGGAAGATTTCTCCGGCCCGCCCGCCAGGCGCGAGGACGCCGTGCGGTCGCTGCTGGAAAAATATGCCGCCGCCCTCGAACGCCATTGCCGCGCCGCGCCGTACAACTGGTTCAATTTTTTCGATTTCTGGAAAATTCCGAATGATGAAACTGCCTGACATCGCACGTCTCGCCTGCCTGCTTTCATTCCTGGCATGTCTGCCGCTGTTCGCCCTGCCCGCCTGGGCCGAGGGCTGGCAGCCGGCGCAACTGATGGAATTGCTGGCGCAGAAAAAAACCGGCAAGGCCACGTTCACCGAGAAAAAAACCATCGGCATTCTCGATCAGCCGGTCGTCTCGTCCGGCAAGCTCTCCTTCACCGCGCCGGACAAGCTGGAAAAAATCACGCTGACGCCGCAGCGCGAATCGCTGCTGCTCGATGGCGACACGCTGACCATCGAGCGTCAAGGCAAGCAGCCCATGACGGTCAATATCAAAAACCATCCCGAAGCCGCGATGTTCATCGAAAGCATACGCGGCACGCTGGCCGGCGATCTCTCCGCGCTGGAGCGCTTTTATCGGGTTGAACTGAGCGGCGCGCCCGATCACTGGCAACTCAAACTGACGCCGAGGCAGGAGGACGCCGGCACGGTGTTCAGCAGCATTCGCATCGCCGGTTCCCAGGCGGATGTCAAAACCATTCATCTCGAACAACGCGACGGCGATCAGTCGGTGATGACCATCACCCCCATTCCAGGTCAATGAGCCAACCCATGAAACCCGGCATCCGGCATCTGCCCGTCGCCTTGTGGCTCGCCGCCATGCTGGCCTGCGTTCTGGTCATCGCCAACACCCGTTTCGTCTCCGATCTCTCCGCCTTCATGCCGCGCTCGCCGAGCGAGCGCCAGCAATTGCTGATCGACCAACTGCGCGACGGCGCGCTCGCCCGCCTCATCATGATCGGCATCGAAGGCGGCGACGCCGGGGAGCGCGCCCGCCTGTCGCGCGAACTCGGCGTCAAACTGCGCGCCAGCGGCTTGTTCGTCGGCATCCAGAACGGCGATGCGGCCATGGAGCAGCGCGACCGCCTGTATTTCTTCGACAACCGCTACCTGCTCGCCCCCGATCTCGCCGCCGCCGATTTCACCGTCGACGGCTTGCACGCGGCCATCAGCGATTCGATCACGGCGCTGGCCGGCGATGCCGGCCTGTTCCTGAAAAAAATATTCCCCCGCGACCCCACCGGTCAAACGCTGCAACTGCTCGAACAGTTCGTCGGCAAATCGATGCCGCACAGCGAGCATGGCGCCTGGGCCTCGGTCGATGGCCAGCGCGCCGTGCTGCTGGCCTATACGCGCGCCCCCGGCACCGACACCAGGGCGCAGGCCGAGGCCATCGACGCCATTCGCCAGACCTTCGCGCAACTCCCCGAGCGCCAGGCCGACACGCGCATTCTGCTGAGCGGCACCAGCGTCTTTTCGGTGCAATCGCGCAACACCATCGAAGGCGAAGTCAGCAAGCTCGCCAGCGCCAGTCTGCTGCTCGTCGCCAGTCTGCTGTTGCTGGTTTACCGCTCGCCGCGCCTGCTGGCGCTCGGGCTGCTGCCGGTGCTGACCGGCGCGCTGACCGGCATCGCGGCGGTCAGCCTGTCCTTCGGTCAGGTGCATGGCCTGACGCTGGGTTTCGGCACCACCTTGATCGGCGAAGCCGTCGATTACTCGATCTATTTCTACCTGCAACGGGCCGGGCAACTCAACCAGAAACATTTCTGGCGCACCGTCTGGCTTGGCGTTTCCACCTCGATCGCCGGCTTTTCCGTGCTGCTGTTCTCCGGCTTCCCCGGCCTCGCCCAGCTTGGCGTGTATTCCGTCTGCGGCCTGATCGCGGCGGTGCTCGCCACGCGCTACCTGCTGCCGACGCTGCTGCCGCAGCAACTCGATCTGCGCGACCTCCATCGTTTCGGCCTGGCCTTCGACGGCCTGCTCAACCGCACCGCCCGCCTGCGCTGGCTGCCGCTGCTGTTCGCCGTCATCGCCGCCGCCGTGATCGTCCAGCATCGCGGGCAAATCTGGAACCGCAATCTCGCCACGCTGAGTCCCATTTCCAAAGCCGATCAGCAACTCGACCTGAAACTGCGCAACGACCTCGGCGCGCCGGATCTGCGCTTCATGCTCGCCTTCGCCGCGCCGAGCGAAGAACTCGCCCTGCAAGGCGCGGAAAAAGCGGGCGCGGTATTGCGCGAACTGACGCAGCAAAAGCTCATCGCCGGTTTCGATTCCCCGGCTTTCGCGCTGCCCAGCCAGGCGGCGCAACGGGCGCGCCAGCACAGCATCCCCGATGCCGACGAGATGCGGCGACGCTTGCCACAGGCGCTGGCCGGCCTGCCGGTCGGCAGCGACAAACTGCAAGCCTTTCTCGCCGACCTGCAAGCGGCGCGCGACCGCGCGCCCTTGCTGCGCGCCGATCTCGACGGCACCTCGGCGGCGCTGCTGGTCGATTCGCTACTGTTCAAACGCAGCAACGACACTCTCGTCCTGATCCTGCTGCGCACGCAGGACAGCAGCGCCGACAGGCCGCTCGACATCGACCGCGTGCAAGCGGCCCTGGAGAAAACCGGCCTGCCGCATCTGGTCGTCATCGACCTGCTGGAAGAATCGACCAATCTGTTCGACGATTACCGCCACGAAATTTTCGTGCTGGCCGCCCTCGGCTGCCTGGTGATCTGCGTGCTGCTGCTGTTCGCGCTGCGCTCCGCCGCGCGCATGCTGCGCGTCACCGTGCCGCTGTTCTGCGCCATCGCCTGCGTCACGGCCGTCCTGCTGGCCAGTGGCGCGCAGTTGACCATCCTGCATCTGGTCAGCCTGCTGCTGGTCGTCGCCATCGGCTCCAACTACGCGCTGTTCTTTGAAAGCGGCGGTGGCAGCGATACGCCGGAAGAACGCCGCCGCATGCAGGTTTCGCTGGTCGTCGCCACCACCTGCATCATCGGCAGCTTCGGCATCCTCGCGCTGTCGAACATTCCGGTACTGTCGTCCATCGGCAGCACGGTCGGCCTCGGCGCGCTGTTCGCCTTCGTGTTCTCCATGTTCCTGTCGCGGCGGGTTGCCGCATGAATCAGCGTGCCTGGCGTCCCGCGCCGTTCGTCATGGCGTCGCTCATCGTCGCCGTCGCCGCGCTCATTGTGTTGTGGTTCGTCCCCCCTTGGCGATTGTGGGCGCTTGCCGTCCTGCTGCTCAATTTCGCCGCCAGCACGCTGGCGGGGCTGTTACCGCGTTGCGCGCTGCTCGGCGAAAATTTGACGCGGCTGCCTCCAGCCGCGGCACAGCGCGGCGAAGTCGCTCTTACCTTCGACGACGGCCCCGACCCCGAAATCACGCCGCAGGTGCTGCACATTCTCGACCAGCATCAAATCCGCGCCACCTTCTTCTGCATCGGCGAAAAAGCCGCCGCCCATCCCGACCTCTGCCGCGCCATGCTGGCGCGCGGCCATCGTCTCGAAAATCACGGCCAGCGCCACCACACCCTGCTGGCCTTTTCCGGCTCCGGCGGCTGGCGGCGCGAAATCGGCGAAGCACAAAAAATACTCGAACGCCTCGGCGGCCAACCGCGCTTCTTTCGCCCGCTCGCCGGTTTGCGCAACCCAATGCTGGATGCCGTGCTGCACGCCGCCGGCCTGCGCCTGGCAAGCTGGACGCGGCGCGGCTACGACACGCGCTGCGGCGACGCCGATGCCGTGCTGGCGCGGCTGACGCGCCATCTAGCGGCGGGAGACATTCTGTTACTGCACGATGGCAATGCCGCCCGCGACGCGCAGGGCATGCCGGTCGTGTTCACCGTATTGCCGCGCCTGCTCGCCGAATTGTCGGCCCGCAACCTTCATCCTGTTCCGCTCGACGCCTGATGCAGCCCAAATCAAAAAAACGACTGCTCGAATTCGCCACCGCGCCCTATCGTCAAACCGGCTACATCAATCACCGCTGGGCCTGCGGCAAGCTCGGTCACGACCGCATTTTTGCCGCCATGCTCGACCAGAAGGTGTTCCCGGACAATGCCACCGTGCTCGACCTCGGCTGCGGCCGCGGCCTGCTCGCCGCCTGGATGCTCGGCGCGGAACGCCTGGCCGAAGGCGGCGGCTGGGATGGCGATGCGCCGCCCAAAAACTTGCGTTTTCGCGGCGTCGAACTGATGGAGCGCGAAGCCGTTTGCGGCAACCGCGCCCTGCAACCGCTGTACGGCCAGCGCGTGCAATTGCAAGGCGGCGACATGCGCGACGCCGACCTGACCGGCATTGACGCCGTGACCATTTTCGACGCGCTGCACTACATCCCCTACGCCGAACAGGACGCGCTGCTCGATCGCATTCGCGCCGCGCTCGGCAGCGGCGGCCTGTTCGTCACCCGCATCGGCAACGCCGACGGCGGCTGGCGCTTCACCGTCAGCCGCTGGGTGGACGCCTGCATGTTCTTCATTCAGGGCCACCGCCAGTCGCGCACCTTCTGCCGCCCGCTGGCGGCCTGGATCGCCCGGCTGGAAGCACTCGGCTTCACGGTGCGCGCCACGCCGATGAGCGCCGGCACACCCTTCGCCAACGTCATGCTGGTGGCGCGCCTGCCATGACCACGGTGCAAGCGCAAGCCTCGGCTTTCAGGCCGAGGTCAAGCGAGCCAAGCGTAATCTCGGCGCCAAAGGCGCCCCCGATTCGTGGCGAGGAAGCCTCTGGCTTCAGCCAGAGGAGACTCACCATGAACCCCGATCACGCCTGGATCGCCGCCCACATTCCGCACCACGGCACAATGTGCCTGCTCGACCGCGTCGTCTGCTGGAATGAAACAGTCATTACCTGCCGCGCCGACAGTCATCACGCCGCCGACAACCCGCTGCGCGATGGCGACCATCTCGGCATTGCCAACGGCATCGAATACGCCGCCCAGGCGATGGCCGTGCACGGCGCTTTGCTGGCCGGCGACAGCCAAGCGCCCGCCGCCGGCTTTCTCGCCAGCGTGCGCAATGTTCGCTGGCATCGGCAGCGTTTGGACGATCTGGAAGGCGAACTTGAAATTCATGCCGAACGAATCTCCGGCAATGAATTGAATGTTCTCTACGAATTCAGCCTGCGCTGCGCCGATGAATGCCTGCTGTCGGGGCGGGCCATCGTGATGCTCGACGCCAACAGAAAAATGATTTCCCGCTCCGGAGAGAATCCGCCATGAAACGCGCCCTCATCACCGGCGGCAGCGGCGCCATCGGCGCCGCCATCTGCCGCCGGCTCGCCGCCGACGGCCTGCACGTCATCATCCACGCCAACCAGAACATTGCCGCTGCCGAGGCGCTCTGTGCGGAATTGTCGCAAGCAGGCCAATCCGCCGAAGCCGTCCGGTTCGACGTCGCCTCGCCCGACGCCGCGCAAGCCGCGCTGGAACGTCTGCTCGAAAATGGCGCGATTCAGGTTCTGGTCAATAACGCCGGCATTCATGACGACGCCGTTTTTCCCGGCATGCGGCGCGAGCAATGGAAGCGCGTGATCGACGTTTCGCTGCATGGTTTTTTCAACGTCACGCAACCGCTCGTCATGCCCATGATCCGCAGCCGCTGGGGGCGCATCATCACCATCTCGTCGATTGCCGGCCTCATCGGCAATCGCGGCCAGG
>WQUQ01000085.1 GCA_009782025.1 Desulfobulbus sp.
CAGCTTCGTGGCACTCAACCATCTCGCCGCCGCCATCATCGCCTTCCGAAAGGTGCCTGCGAGGATCAATATAATTTACGGATAAGTTCTTAATTGCCGGGTGAATAGCACCATGTCCGAATTTCCGGGGCCGGCTCTCGTTCACTTCACCAAACAAAAACGGCCACCCGCAGGTGGCCGTTCGAGCATGGCGCCGATTCGATCAGGCGGCGTCCTTGAAAATACCCATTTCAAACAATTCGCGCTTCAACACCAGTTCGCGCGGCATCTTTTCGCCCATCTTGTCGAACCATTCCTTGTGGCCGGCCAGTTCGGCCTTCCAGGCGTCGGCGTCGATGCTGGTCAGGGCCTCGAAATCGGCCTTGTCGATGGACAGCCCGCTCCAGTCGATGTCCTCGAAGCGGGGCATCCAGCCGAGCAGGGTTTCCTTGGCGACGACCGTGCCCTGGCAACGCTGGACGATCCACTTCAACACGCGCATGTTGTCGCCGAAGCCCGGCCACATGAATTCGCCCTTCTCGTTCATGCGGAACCAGTTGACGCAGAAAATCTTCGGCATGGCGTCGATGGCCTTGCCCATGCGCAGCCAGTGATTGAAGTAATCGCCCATGTGATAGCCGCAGAAGGGCAGCATGGCGAAAGGATCGCGACGGACGACGCCCTGCTGGCCGAAGGCGGCGGCGGTGGTTTCCGACCCCAGGGTGGCGGCCATGTAGACGCCGTAATTCCAGTTGAACGCCTGATAGACCAGCGGGATGGTGGTGGCGCGGCGGCCGCCGAAGATGAAGGCGGAAATCGGCACGCCGGCCGGGTTTTCCCAGGCGGCATCGACCGACGGACACTGGCTGGCCGGCGCGGTGAAGCGGGAATTGGCGTGCGCCGCCTTGCGCCCGGCCTTGCCGTCGGCAGGCGTCCAGTCCTTGCCCTGCCAGTCGATCAGGTGGGCCGGCGCTTCCTTGGTCAGGCCCTCCCACCAGACATCGCCGTCATCGGTCAGGGCGACGTTGGTGAAGATGATGTTTTCCTTGAGCGTGGCCAGGGCGTTGTAATTGGTCTTTTCGGAGGTGCCGGGGGCGACGCCGAAGAAACCGGCTTCCGGGTTGATGGCGTAGAAGCGGGTAACGCCATCCTTGTCCACGCGCGGCTTGATCCAGGCGATGTCGTCGCCGACGGTGGTGATCTTCCAGCCGTTGAGTGGCTCGGGCGGAATCAGCATGGCGAAATTGGTCTTGCCGCAGGCCGACGGGAAGGCAGCGGCGACATAGGTTTTTTCGCCCTCCGGCGACTCCACCCCGAGAATCAGCATGTGCTCGGCCAGCCAGCCCTGGTCGCGGGCCATGATGGAAGCGATGCGCAGCGCCAGGCACTTCTTGCCGAGCAGGGCGTTGCCGCCGTAGCCGGAGCCGTAAGACCAGATCTCGCGGGTTTCCGGGTAATGGACGATGTATTTGACGGTCGGGTTGCACGGCCATTTGACATCCTGCTGCCCCGGTTCGAGCGGCGCGCCGACGGTATGCACGCAGGGGACGTATTCGCCATCGCTGCCGAGCACGTCGAAGACCGCCTTGCCCATGCGGGTCATGGTGCGCATGTTGGCGACGACGTAGGGGGAATCGGTGATCTCGACGCCGATATGGGCAATCGGCGAACCGAGCGGCCCCATCGAGAAGGGGATCACGTACATCGTGCGCCCCTTCATGCTGCCCTTGAACAGGCCGTTCAGCGTGGCGCGCATCTTGGCCGGCTCTTCCCAGTTATTGGTCGGGCCGGCGTCCTCTTTTTTCGCGGAGCAGATATAGGTGCGGTCCTCGACGCGGGCGACGTCGGAAGGATCGGAGAAAGCGAGATAGGAATTGGGGCGCTTTTCCGGGTTCAGCCTGATGAGCGTGCCGGCTTTGACCATTTCCGCGCACAGGCGGTCATATTCCTCCTGGGAGCCATCAGCCCAGACGATGCGATCCGGCTGGGTCAATTCGGCGATGCCGGCGACCCATTTTTTCAGGTTTTCGTGTTTGACATAAACAGGGGCATTCAGCGATGCGGTCATGGCGATTCTCTCTCGGTTACAGAAATAGACGCCAGTCGCCGGGAATTGCCGCCAAGACTGAAAGCGGCGCGGAGCCGTCGGCTGGGAGGCTTGTCATTGTGCAGCAAAGCAGGGGAAATATCCACTCGACGCTGGGCAAAACGTATTTCCGCGACGGGGCTGTTGCTCATTGCGTGATACCATTTGCCGCAACCCGAAATATCGCTTCATCATATCAATGGAGGCCGGACATGGATCCCAGGCAACTACGTGACGCCGCGCTGCATTACCATCGCCAGCCGAAGCCGGGCAAGATCGCGGTCACCCCGATCAAGCAACTGACCAATCAATACGATCTGGCGATGGCCTATTCGCCCGGCGTCGCTTTCGCCTGCGAGGAGATCGTCGCCGAGCCGGGCAGCGCCAGCAGTCTGACCTCGCGCGCCAACCTGGTCGGCGTCATCACCAACGGCACCGCCGTGCTCGGCCTCGGCGCCATCGGGCCGCTGGCCGCCAAACCGGTGATGGAAGGCAAGGGGGTGCTGTTCAAGAAATTCGCCAACATCGATGTTTTCGATCTGGAAATCGACGAGCGCGACCCGGACAGGCTGATCGACACCATCGCCTCGCTGGAGCCGACCTTCGGCGGCATCAATCTGGAAGACATCAAGGCGCCGGAATGCTTCTACATCGAGAAGAAGCTGCGCGAGCGGATGAAAATTCCCGTCTTTCACGACGACCAGCACGGCACGGCCATCGTCGTCGGCGCCGCCATCCTCAACGCCCTGCACCTGACCGGCAAGGACATCGGCGCGGTCAAGATCGTCGCCTCCGGCGCTGGCGCCGCGGCGCTGGCCTGTCTCGACCTGCTGGTGATGCTCGGCGCACCGGTCGCCAACATCTGGGTCACCGACATCAAAGGCGTGGTCTATGAGGGCCGCGTCGAAGAGATGGACGAGATCAAGGGGCGCTACGCCAAAAAGACCGCGGCGCGCACGCTGGCCGAGGTCATCGGCGAGGCCGATGTCTTTCTCGGCCTCTCGGCCGGCGGCGTGCTGAAGCCGGAGATGGTGGCGAAAATGGCCGCCCGGCCGGTCATCATGGCCCTGGCCAACCCGACGCCGGAGATTCTGCCCGAAGAGGTCAAGGCGGTGCGCGACGACGCCATCATCTGCACCGGCCGTTCGGATTACCCGAACCAGGTCAACAACGTGCTGTGCTTTCCCTTCATCTTCCGCGGCGCGCTCGATGTCGGCGCGACGACCATTAGCGAAGACATGAAAATGGCGGCGGTCAGGGCCATCGCCGAACTGGCCCGCGCCGAACAGTCGGAAGTCGTCGCCACGGCCTATGGCGAGAAGGTCTCCGGCTTCGGCCCGGACTACCTGATCCCCAAACCCTTCGATCCGCGCCTGATCGTCAAGATCGCCCCGGCGGTCGCCAGGGCCGGCATGGATTCCGGCGTCGCCACGCGGCCGATCAAGGACTGGGCGGCCTATTTGCAGGGACTCAACGAATTCGTCTACCACTCCGGCTTCATCATGCGGCCGGTGTTCGCCCAGGCCAAACTGGCGCCCAAACGCATCGTCTTTGCCGAGGGCGAGGACGAGCGCGTCCTGCATGCCGTGCAGGTGGCGCGCGATGAAGGCATCGTGCACCCGATTTTGATTGGCCGGCCCGCCGAGATCCGCCGGCGCATCGAGGCGGCGGGCCTGCGCCTGCGCGAAGGCGACGATTACGACGTGGTCTACGGCGACCAGCACGGCTTTTTCGATCAGCATTTCGAGGAATTCTCGCAGGCTTACCACGGCCTGATGGAACGCAAGGGCGTCTCGCCCGACTACGCCCGCCGCGAGGTGCGCCGGCGGGCCACGCTGTACGGCGCGCTGATGGTTCGCCTGGGCTATGCCGACGGCCTGATCTGCGGCACCTTTGGCCGTCACGAGACGCATCGCGAATATGTCCAGAACGTGCTCGGGACGCGGCCCGGACTCGACCGCTACTACGCCATGAACCTGTTGATGCTGCCGGAGCGCACGGTGTTCATCGGCGACACCTACATCAACTACGATCCGAGCGCCAGCCAGTTGGCCGACATGACGCTGCTCGCCGCCGAGGCAATCCGCAATTTCGGCATCACGCCGAAAGTCGCGCTGCTCTCCCACTCCACCTTCGGCACCGAAAACACGCCCACCTCGCTCAAGATGCGCGAAGCGCTCAAGCTGTTGCAGCAGCGCGCGCCGGAACTCGAAGTGGAAGGCGAAATGCACGGCGACGCCGCGCTCGACGAGCAGATCCGCCTTGCCGCCTTCCCCAATTCCCGCCTCAAGGGGCAGGCCAATCTGCTGGTCATGCCGACGCTGGACGCCGCCAACATCTCGTTCAACCTGCTCAAGGTGGCGGCCGGCGACAACCTGACCATCGGGCCGATCCTGCTCGGCGCGGCCAGGCCGGTCAACATCCTGACGCCGACGGCAACCGTTCGCCGCATCGTCAACATGACGGCGCTGACAGTCGTCGAAGCAGCTTGAATTTCGGCTTTAAGTCATTGTCCTAGGTGGTTATTTTTATTGAAAAAACCGCACTTCCTGCTAAACTGCGACGCATCGCATGCGGTGAGCGGGGATCAGTGATGAAGGGAACTTTGGGAGGGGCGGCGCTGTTCGCCGCCGTGCTGGGATTGGCGACGCCACTGCACGCTGTCGCCAAAACCGAGACGCCGGCAGCCCAAAAGGCCGCGACCAAGGCCAACGGCAAAACGACCGCCAAAAAAGTCCGGGGCAAGGTCAAACCCGCCACAGCCGCGGCCAAAACAGTGCGACGCGCGCCCACTATGGTCGATGGCGATCCCGGCCGCCTGGCCCTGCAATCCTCCTCGGTTCTGGTGCTCGACCAGACGACCGGGCAGGCGCTTGTCGAAAAGCAGTCGGATGTCGTCCAGCCGATCGCCTCGATCAGCAAGCTGATGACCGCCATGGTCGTGCTCGACGCCGGCCTCGACATGCAAGAAGTCATCAGCATCGACGAGGAGGATGTCGATTCGCTCAAAGGCACCGCTTCCCGCCTGCCGGTCGGCGCCACGATGACGCGCGAGACGGCCATGCTGCTGGCCCTGATGTCGTCCGAGAATCGCGCCGCCCATGCGCTCGGCCGCCATTATCCCGGCGGCCTGCCGGCCTTCGTCCAGGCGATGAACCGCAAGGCCGCCGCGCTCGGCATGAGCAACAGCCGTTTCGAGGAACCGACCGGGCTGTCCAGCAACAACGTGTCGACCGCTCACGATCTGGCGCGCATGGTCGCCGCCGCCGCCGATTACCCGGCAATCCGCCAGTTCTCGACGACCGCCGGGGCGCGGGTCGAATTGCGCGGCCGCATCCGCGACTTCAACAACACCAATACCCTGGTGCGCAGCGACGACTGGGAAATCAGCCTGTCCAAGACCGGCTACATCTCCGAGGCCGGCCGCTGCCTGGTCATGCAGGCCCATGTCGCCGGCAAGCCGGTGGTGATCGTGCTGCTCGACTCGAACGGCAAGATGACCCGGGTCGGCGACGCCAACCGGATCAAGCGCTGGATGGAAAGCGCCAGCGTGGCCAGCGCCAGGCGCTCGGCCTGACTGCGGATAGCGTTTCGAATTGCCGGGGCCGCCGCGAGCGGCCCTTGTCATTTCTTGCCGCTGTAGCCGATGGCGTGCGAAACCGCGTCGGCGGTCCGGCGCAACTCGGCGACCCAGTCCGGGTCGTGGCGGTCGGCCGGGGCGGATACCGAGAGGGCGGCGACGACGTTGCCCTCGTCGTCGTGAATCGGGGCGGCGACGCATTTCAGCCCGATCTCGGCCTCCTCGTCGTCGAAGGCGATGCCGTGCCGGCGCACCTTGTCCAGTTCTTTCTCCAGCGCCGTCAGCGTGGTCAGCGAATGCGGCGTCTTGCCCGGCAGGCCGGTGCGCCTGGCGTAGTCGCGCACTTTTTGCGCATTGTCGGCGGCGAGGAAGAGCTTGCCGAGCGAGGTCAGATGCAGCGGCGCGCGGCCGCCGACCAGGTAGACGACGCGCACCAGGGCGCGGCCCGAGGAGGTGCGTTCGAGATAGACGATCTCGTCGTCGCGGCGAACGCCGAGATTGATCGCCTCGCCGATCTGCTCGTGCAAGATCTGCATGAAAGGCAGGGCGATTTCGCGCAGATTGATGCGCGATTTGACGATGTTGCCCAGTTCGAGCAGGCGGATGCCGAGGCGGTAGACGCCGGTATCCTGACGCTCGACGAAATGCGCCTGGGTCATGGCCGCCAGAATGCGGTGGGCGGTGGACGGATGGAGGG
>WQUQ01000086.1 GCA_009782025.1 Desulfobulbus sp.
TCCCTGGATGAACTCAAGCAGCGCATCCTCAGAGGCATTGACGAGATGAATGCTCAACCCGTTCGCTTTCAATGGAAAAAGTTCGACTTCCAGATGACCTGATTGGTAAATGTTTTAATGAAACGATGTACTAGATAGTCGCGACTCGGAGAATTTTTGCCAAATGCCCGCCCGGTAAGCCGGGGCCCCTGCGGCTCTGAATGAAGTGCGGGTCGGCGGACGTGCGATATTTCGCTAGTTGGTGGGGTTGGCATTGGTTTCGTTTCGTTTTTGAGCTTTTTCCATGAGCGCCAATCTTGTCTCCGTTGATGCCGTCGCCAGGCTGATGGACATGACGCCGCGCCGTGTTCAGCAGCTTGCAAACGAGGGAGTGATCCCGAAGCCGAAAAGTCGCGGCCAGTACGAAATCTTCGCGTGTGTCATCGGCTATATCAGACACCTGCGGGGAATGCTGGACGGCGATGCCGGCGACCTGTTGTCGGAAAAGATGCGCCTGACGCGGGCGCAGGCCGACAAAACGGAAATCGAAGCGGCCCGCATCAAGGGTGAATTGGTGTCCCTGGCCGATGCCGAGCGCGGCTGGTCGGCGCTGGTGGGCGCGTTCCGCGCCAAGATGCTGACGCTTCCGCAGCGTGCCGCCATCGCCATGCCGAACAAGACAGAGCCGGAGGCCGAGCGAATTCTGACTGACATGGTTTATGAGGCGCTCGCCGAGTTGTCCGGCTGGAAACCAGATGATGATGACGACGCTGAACCAATCACTTTGCCGAGTGGCGAGGGTGGTGGCGCCGCCGCCGTCGATGACGGTGAGCCAGTGGGCGGATGATCGCCTGTACCTGTCGCCGGAGGACAGCGCCGAGCAGGGCAAATACACCTCGGCGCGTGCGCCCTATCAGCGCGGCATCATGAATGCTTTCAACGAGGAAGGCGTCGAAGAGATCGTCGTCATGTCGTCCGCCCAGGTCGGCAAGACGCTCATCTTCAAGTCCGTTGTTGGCTATCACATCGATGTAGACCCGGCCCCGATTCTGGTCGTGCTGCCGACGGTCGAGATGGCCGAAACCTTCTCGAAAGACCGGCTCGCGCCGATGATCCGGGATACCCCGGTACTTCGCGGCAAGGTCAGCGACGCCAAGAGCCGGGATAGTGGCAACACCATCCAGAAGAAGAATTTCCCCGGCGGTCATGTCACGATGATCGGGGCGAACGCGCCGGCGGCGCTGGCGTCTCGCCCGATCCGCATCGTGCTGTGTGACGAGGTTGACCGCTACCCGCCGAGCGCTGGAACCGAAGGCGACCCGGTGAATCTGGCGCGCAAACGAACAATCACGTTCCGCCGCCGTCGGCGCGTTGCGCTGTTTTCGACGCCGACCGTCAAGGGGCACAGCCGCATCGAGCGGGCGTGGAAGAAGAGCGACCAGCGGCGATACAACGTGCCGTGTCCACACTGCGGCCACCTGCACGCCCTGCGCTGGGAGAACGTCTCGATCATCGACGATGATCCAGCGACGGCGCGGATGGTCTGCCCTTCCTGCGGTGGCCTGATAACCGACGCCGACAGGATGGCGATGCTCGACGCCGGGCAGTGGGTCAAGGAAAACCCGGACAGCCGTATTCCCGGCTTTCACATCAACGAGCTTTACTCGCCGTGGCGTTCCTTCGCCGGTGTCGCCGCCGACTACTACGCGGCCAAGGGCAACCCGGAGGAAGAAAAGACGTGGTGGAACACGTCGATGGGCGAGCCGTTCGAGGGGGTCGGTGAGCATGCCGACGCCGCCGAACTGGCGAAGCGCCGCGAGAATTATGACGCCGACACCGTACCGGATGGCGTGCTGACCGTGACCGTTGGCGGCGACGTGCAGAAAGACCGTATCGAGGCCGAGATCGTCGGCTGGGGCGCGGGCGATGAATCCTGGGGCATCGAGCCGGTTGTGCTGACGGGCAATCCCGCCGATCCGGATGTCTGGCAGCGCCTCGATGAACTGCTGGCGACAGCCCGCTTTACTACCACCGACGGACGCGTGCTGCGCGTCGCTGGCTGCTGCATTGATACCGGGCATTTCACGCAGCAGGTCTACGAGTTCGCCACACCGCGCGCCAGCCGCAACATCTGGGGCATCAAGGGAAAGTTCGGGCCGTATCCGGTTTGGCCCAAACGCGTGACGCGCAGCAAGAAATATCGCGGGCACACGGTACGCCTGATCGGCGTCGATACCGCCAAGGACACGATTTACTCGCGCTGGCAGGTGGCCGAAGGGCGGCCGGGCTACTGCCATTTTTCCGTTGCCTACGACGACTGGTTCGCGCAGGCCACCGTTGAGCGCCGTGTCACAAAGCTGGACAAGCGTGGCAACGAGGTGCGGACATGGGTGAACCCGCCCGGCGCGCGCAACGAGGGAACCGACTGCCGCACCTACGCCTATGCGGCGCTGCAAGGCTTGAAGATCGAGCGCCGGCTGGTTCTGGCGAAGCGCAGTGTTGAAGCGGCCATCGAGCCGCCAGAGCCATCGACCGCGCCAGAACCGTTGCCGCGCAAACCAGAACCGCAGCCGCCTGCGCCCAGACAGAGGACGCGGCGGGTAGCCATGACATCGAGCTACCTGAGCCGACGATAAGGAACCGACATGGCTTTCACGCAAGAGGATATTGAACGGATCGACCGTGCCATCGCCAAGGGCGAGCGCGTGGTGCGCTTTACCGACCGCACTGTTGAGTACCGTTCGATTGACGAACTCATCAAGGCGCGCAACGCCATGCTGGTCGAAATACGGCAGCCCCTGCCGCGCCCGCGTGTATCACGCGTCTATCATGCCGGCAAGGGTTTCTGACGTGGCCGTCTTTCCTAACCTGTTGCGGCGCGGCTTCATGCTGCCGACACGTCTCAATAACAGCTACGATGGCGCCGGCAATGGCCGCCGGTCGAAATCGTGGAAAGCCAACGACAGCGGCCCGACTGCTGCATCGCTGCCCAATCTGCGCACCCTGCGCAACCGCTCGCGCACGGCCACGAGGAACGATCCTTACGCCTTTTCGGCAATCGACAGTCTGGTATCCAACACCATCGGCACCGGCATCACGCCGAAGCCGCGCCATCCCGATCCTGACATCCGCGCCGCCCTGCAATACCTGTGGGATGACTGGACGGAAAAATCCGACGCTGACGGCTGCGCGGACTTCTACGGCCAGCAGGCGATGATCTGCCGAACGATGCACGAGGCGGGCGAATGCTTTGTGCGCCTTCGTCCGCGCCGCCCATCGGACGGCCTGTCGGTGCCGCTGCAACTGCAAGTGCTGGAACCCGAGTTCGTTCCGCATGACAAGAACGAGTTGAGTCCGGGCGGCAACATCATTCGCGCGGGTATCGAGTTCAACGGCATCGGCCAGCGTGTCGCCTACTGGATGTGGCGATTTCATCCGAACGACGGAATGGCGCCGAGCTACAACGAACTGGTGCCGGTGCCGGCCGATCAGGTGCTGCACATTTTCGAGCCGTTGCGCCCCGGTCAGTTGCGCGGCGTTCCGGTGCTGGCTCCGGTACTGGCGCGGCTCAAGTCGCTGGACGATTTCGATGACGCCGTGTTGTTCCGGCAGGAAGTCGCCAACCTGTTCGCTGGCTTCATCTACGAACCAACGCCGGAGGATACCAATATTGATCCGGCGACCGGATATGCCGTTGAAACCGACGACGACGGATTCACGCCGATGATCGGTCTGGAACCGGGGACGATGCAGAAGCTGCTGCCCGGCGAGGACGTGAAATTCAGCGATCCGCCGGATGCCGGCGGCGCCTACCCGGACTTCATGCGCCAGCAACTGCTGGCCGTGGCCGCCGGCGCCGGGCTGCCGTATGAGACGCTGACCGGCGATATGCGCAACGTCAATGACCGCGTGATTCGCGTGGCGCTGAACGACTTTCGCCGCCGCATCGAACAACGGCAATGGAACGTCTTCGTCCATCAACTCTGCCGGCCGGTACGGGCGGCGTGGCTGGATGCTGCGGTGCTGGCCGGCGCGGTGTCATTGCCGGGCTACGCCGAGCAGCGCCGCGTCTATCTGCGCACCCGCTGGGTGCCGCAGGGATGGCCCTACCTGCATCCGGTGCAGGACGTACAGGCCCGCCGGATGGAAGTGCGCTCTGGCTTCACCTCGCGCGCCGAGGTCGCGCTGCGCCAGGGCTACGATGCCGAGATGATCGACGCCGAGCAGGCCGCCGACAACGCGCGCGCCGACAGTCTGGGCCTGGCTTATGAAAGCGACGCGCGCCACCGAGACAACGCGAGCGAATTCACCGACTCCAAAGAGAAACCACCCGAAGGGGAACAGCCATGAGAGAATCATATCGGCCGCGCATCTTTGCCAGAACGCCGTCCACGCAACCCGTCGCCGGTCGAAGCTGGTATCGCATCGAGGCCAGGGCGGGGGCGGATGGCGCCGTCGAATCAATCGAAGTCCTCATCTACGACGAAATCAGTATATGGGGCATCACAGCCGCTCAGTTCATCAACGACTTCAAGGCTATCGACGACGGCAAGTCGCCGGTCACGCTGGCGATCAATTCGCCTGGCGGCGATATCTTCGACGGCTTCGCGCTCAACGGCTGGGCGCAGCGTCTCGGCGACCGGCTGACGGCGCGCATTGACGGCCTGGCCGCCAGCGCCGCCAGCGTCATAGCCGTTGGGGCGTCGCGTGTCGTCATCGGCCAGTCGGCCATGATGATGATTCACAACCCGTGGACGTTTGCCTACGGCGAAGCGGACGATCTGCGTAAGACCGCCGACATGATGGACAAGGCGCGCGACAGCATCATCGCCGCCTACCAGCGCAAGGCAACCGCAATAGATGCTGCCGAACTGGTCGTGATGCTCGATGAGGAAACGTGGCTGTCGGCTGACGAAGCCGTGGCGCTTGGCCTTGCCGACGCCATTGCCGAAACCGCCGCCAACATACGCGCCTGCCGTGGCGCCACCGGCCTGCTGGCGCGTTTCAAACATCCGCCGAAGGCACTGCTCGATGCCGCCGAGGAAACCGGCGACGAGACGGAACCGCCAGCGGAAGAACACGATCCGCCGCCTGAAAACGATTTGCCGCCGGCAGAAGACCCGGCACAGATCGCCGCCCGCGCCGCCCGTGCCGCCGCGCGCATCGCCCAAGCCTGCCTGAAAGCGGGCGTCCCTGAACTTTCCGAGGTGCTCATCATGAATACGAATCTCACCGACGATGCCGCCGTGACCGCTGAAACCGGGCGCGTGCAGGCCGTCCGCGACCTGTGCGCAACAGCCAGACTGCCCGAACTGGCCACCGATTACATCAAGAGCGGCCTTTCCGCCGAGGCCGTTCGCGCCCGCCTGTTCGACAAACTCATCGTCAACGCCGGCCGCGAGATCGACAACAAGGAACCCGTCGTGACTGGCAATCCAAAGACGAAGGCCAGCAATCCCAACCATACCGAAATCTATGCCGCCCGCAAGGGCAAGAAAGGAGCATGACCATGACCATGATTCTGAAAGAAACCAATCACACCGCCGAATTCCTTCTTTCGGAAGGCGACGAATCCATCGCCCGCGAACAGGTCACGGTCGCCGCCGGCGGCGCGCTCCTCTCCGGCACCGTACTGGGCATCGTCACCGCGACGGGCGAGTACGCGCCGTACAACCATACCGCCACGGACGGCACGGAGATTGCGGTCGCCGTTCTCTACACGCAACTCGGAGAATCCGCGCAGCCGCGCCAGGCCGTCATCATCGCCCGTCTCTCCGAGGTCATCCGCGAACGGCTGACCGGCGTTGATGCCGCCGCCGAGGCAGACCTCAAAACCCGCTACATCATCGTCCGCTAAGGCGGCGTACCTCAACAGGAGAACACCATGCCCGTGACAATGGACATTTTCAACGACGACGCCTTCAGCGTCGATACGCTGACCGCCGCCATCAACAATCCACCTGAGGGCGAGGCGCAGCCCACGCTGTTCGACAGCCTCTTCGACGAAGAAGGCATCACCACGACCTCCGTGATGATCGAGCGCAACAACGACTCCCTGGCGCTCGTTCCGACCCGCGAACGCGGCGCGCCGGGCAACGTCACCGTGGGCGGCAAGCGGGACATGCTGCCGTTCAATACCCTGCATCTGCCAACCGTTGCCGCCGTCAAGGCGGACGAAGTTCAGGGCATTCGTGCCTTCGGTTCGGCCACCGAAACGGAGACGGTGCAGAACCTAGTATTTCGTTTCTTTAAAACATTTACTTAAACTCTCATCTCTGCGATCATATCTTTCCAGTGCAACAGACTGGAGAACACGATGTCCAGACCGACT
>WQUQ01000087.1 GCA_009782025.1 Desulfobulbus sp.
TTAAATGCTGTCATTCTGCGCGGAGCGAAGCGTAGTCGCAGAATCCACAAGCTGCATGGATGCTGCGACTGCGCGCAGCATGACGGTGCGGGAATGTTCAATGCTTAATTGCCGGATCAATAGCCTGAAAAACCATCTACCGCGTTTCACGTGAAACACGCTGGCGCAGGCGGGTTTCGAGAAGGCGGCCGAGGCGGTAGCCGGCTTCGGCGAGGCGGCGGTCGGCGATGGCGCGCGCTTGCTGCTGGAATTTCTCGTCGATGACCGGCAACGGGCGGCCGCTTCGCCGTGGATAGGCGCTGGCGTGCAGATACCGGCTTTCTTCGCGCCACAGGTCGACGTCGCCCTGGGCGGGCGGCCGGTGTTCGGCCATGAGGCGGGCCGCCTCGCGCCACAAGCGCTTGCCGCGCAGCGATGAGGGGCCGGGCAGGTCGTCCCAGTAGGCGTGCAGTGAGGTCAGCGGCTGGCCACGCTGGAACGGGTTGTTGATGACGAAGCGGATGCCGCCCTCGTCGGCGGTATTGCCGACGTGCAGGGGTTGGTGCAGGTCGCCAACCAGGTGGGCCAGCCAGGGCAAGACGTAGGTGATTTCGGCCGGATCGCCAGTGGTCCCGAGCAGGCGGTCCAGACGCTTGATCTGGCGGTCGAGCTGACCCTTGGCCGGGCGGCCGGCGGCGTCGAAGTCAACATAGTGCCAGGACTTGTGGCGGCGCGAATCATAGCGGCCGGCCGGCAGCGGCGGCTCGCGGCCCTCGTCGTAATAGCGCGGGTCGTTGCGGATGTTGTCGGCCCAGGTCGCGGCTTCGGCAAATATCGCGGCCTCGCCCTGGCCGCCGGCCCGTTCGCGCCAGCGGTTGTAGTCGGGGTGGGCAGCCAGCGCGGCGCTGATGGCTTGGCGGCTCGGCGCGGATAACTGCTGCCAGGCGATGACGGCAACCAGGCGATGGCCGGCGGCGTTCCAGGCCAGCGCCGGAGGGCCGCAGAGCAGAAAGCAGAGAAAGATGGAGAGACGGCGCATGGGCATGATTATGCCGCGTGTGATAATGCCGGCCTATGCCCCGCTTGCCCTCCCGCTTGCCCCCCGATTCCCTTGCCTTCGCCCTGTTGCAGGCGGCGCGCATTCATCTCGCCGTGCTCGGCGGGCAAAGTCTGGCCGACGGTCAGCTTGGCCGCGTCGAGGCCGTCGCCCGGCCAGCCGTTCAGGATCTGGTCTACGGCAGTCTGCGCCGCTACGGTCGCGGCGATTTTTTGCTCGGCCGCCTGCTCGATCATCCGCTGGCCGCCGAGGACATTCGCTGCCTGCTGCTGGTTGCCCTGTATCGCCTGGAAACCCGGCCCGAGGCGGCGCATACCGTGGTCGATCAGGCGGTGCGGGCGGCGGGCGAATTGGCGGACGGGCGTTTTCGCGGTCTGGTCAATGGCGTGCTGCGCAATTATCTGCGCCGCGAGGCTGAACTGCTCGCCGCGCTGGCCGCCGATGCGCTGGCCAGCAGCCAGCATCCGGCGTGGTGGCTGGCCGAGTTGCAGCGGGCCTACCCCGAAGACTGGCCGGCCATCGTCGCCGCCGATAACGCGCCGCCGCCGATGGCCTTGCGCGTCAACCGGCGCCGTGGCAGCCGCGCCGAGTATCGGCAACGGCTGGCTGCCGAGGGCCTCGCCGCCCGGCCGTTCGGCGAGGCCGGGCTGGCGCTGGATCGGCCCTTGCCGGTGGACCGTTTACCGGGTTTCGCCGAAGGTTGGGCGTCGGTGCAAGACCCCGGCGCCCAGCGCGCCGCCGAACTGCTCGATCCAGCGCCGGGCAGCCGGGTGCTCGATGCCTGCGCAGCGCCGGGCGGCAAGACGGCGCATCTGCTCGAACGCGCCGAGGTCGATGTGCTGGCGCTCGACCTGAAGCCGGCGCGCTGCCAGCGCGTGAGCGCCAACCTCGAACGTCTCGGCCTGACGGCGACGGTGCGCGCCGCCGACTGCACCCGCCCCGATCGCTGGTGGGACGGCCAGCCCTTCGCTGCGATTCTGGCCGACGCGCCGTGCACGGCCAGCGGCGTCGTGCGCCGTCATCCCGATGCCAAATGGCTGCGCCGGGCCGAGGACATCGAGCGCTTCGCCGCCACTCAGGCGCGCATTCTCGATGCGCTCTGGCCGCTATTGCAGCCGGGGGGTAAACTGCTCTATGCGACCTGCTCGCTTTTTCCGGCGGAAAACAGCGAGCAGGTCGCGCGCTTTCTGGCCCGCCAGCCGCTGGCCCGCCGCCGCCATGAGGAACTGCTTCTCCCGACTGCCGAACACGATGGTTTCTATTACTGCCTGCTCGCCAAGCCCGCCTGAACGCACACGCCTGCGTCGCTGGCTGCTGCCGCTGCTGTTCCTGCTGCTGCCGCTCCTGGCCTGGGCAGCGGAAATCGAGGTGGTCAATCCGCGGATCGTTCACGACGAGGACGGTTACGCGCTGTTCGCCGATTTCAACTTTGAATTGCGGCCGCGCCTGGAAGAAGCGGTGGCGCGCGGCGTCACGCTGACCTTCGTCGTCGATTTCGAGCTGACCCGCGGACGCTGGTACTGGTTCGACGAAACGGTGGCCGCCCGGTCGCAGATCATCAGTCTCTCCTACCATGCGCTGACGCGCCAGTACCGGCTGTCCTCCGGCGGTCTGCATCAGTCCTTCGCCACCCTCGACGAAGCCCTGGCGATGCTCTCAAGGCTGCACAACTGGCCGATCAGCGATGGCGACGCGCCGGATCTGCGCCCCGGCAAGACCTATCAGGCGGCGCTGCGCATGCGGCTGGACATCAGCCAGTTGCCGCGCCCCTTCCAGATTTCCGCGCTCGGCAATCGCGATTGGAACCTGGCTTCCGACTGGAAGACCTGGACGGTGACGCTGCCCCTGCCGGCGGAGGCCAAGTGAAACGCTTCGTTGCGGTTGGCGGCGCCCTGGCGGCGGCGGTCGGCGGCATCCTGTGGTTCCTGCTGCTGTTGTCGACGGCCGCCGACACGGTCGTTTTCTCGCGCCACTATCCGCTCCTGATCGGACTCAATATCGTGCTGGCGCTGGGCATGGTCGGTCTGGTCGGCTGGCAGTTGCGCACGCTGTGGCGCGATTACCAGGCCCAGGTCTTCGGTTCCCGCCTCAAATTGCGCCTGATGCTGATGTTCGGCGTCATTGCCGTGCTGCCGGGAGCGCTGGTCTACGGCGTTTCGGTGCAATTCGTCACCCGTTCGATCGAAAGCTGGTTCGACGTGCGCGTCGAGAAGGCCCTCGAATCCGGCCTGCAACTCGGCCGCTCGACGCTCGATTCGCTGCTCAATGATCTGGCCGACAAAGGTCGCGCCATGGCCGACGAACTGTCCGACCTGCAAGATGCCTCTCGCCGCTCGGCGCTCTTGCGCCTGCGTGAAGAGCGCGGCGTGCAGTCGGCGGCGCTGTTCTCGGTCAACGGGCAGTTGCTGGCCAGCGCCAGCGCCGACTTCTCCAGCCTGTTGCCGGAATTGCCGACGCCGGCGCAACTGAAACAGGCGCGCAGCACGCAGTTGTTGAGCACCGTCGAGGGCGAGGGCGGCCAGCTTTTCTTGCGCGTGCTGGCGCCGGTGACGGCGCGCGGCATTTTCGCCGAGCCGCGCATCCTGCAACTCATCAGTCCGGTGCCGGAGAGTCTCGCGCACGACGCCGAGGCGGTGCAGGAGGTGTACCGCGATTACCAGGAATTACAACTGGCGCGTCAGGGCCTGACCCGCATCTATGCGCTGACGCTGACGCTGACCGTGCTGGTCGCCCTGTTCGGCGCCTTCGCCCTGGCCTACGTGATGGCCCGCCGGCTGGCGGCGCCCCTGCACATCCTGGCCGAGGGCACGCAGGCGGTCGCCCAGGGCGATTTCTCGCCGCGCCAAGCGG
The DNA here is from genome assembly GCA_009782025.1 of Desulfobulbus sp. Lineage (GTDB taxonomy): Bacteria > Pseudomonadota > Gammaproteobacteria > Burkholderiales > Rhodocyclaceae > Azonexus. The sequence goes on from WQUQ01000087.1 coordinate 3,887, forward strand.
TGTATAGCGGCGACGAACTGGGCGTGCTGACCCAGTCCTTCAACCGCATGACCCGCCAGCTTGGCGAGGCGCGCAGCGACACCGAGCGCCACCGGGCGGAGCTGGAGGCGGCGCGCGGCTATCTCGAATCCATCCTGGCCAACCTCTCGGCCGGCGTGCTGGTGTTCGACCGCAACTTCAGGCTGCGCACGGTCAACGAAGGCGCGTGCACCATTCTTGCCGAGGATTTCGTCGATCTGATCGGCCTGCCGCCCGCAACCTGGGCGCGCCAGCAAGTCCTCGGCGAATTCATCCGCGCCCAGTTCGCCGCGACCGAGGAGGCCGAATGGCAGGCCCAGCTCGAACTGGAACGCGCCAACGGCATGCCGCAGATATTGCTGCTGCGCGGCTCGCGTCTACCGGCGGGCAGCGGCGGCGATGTGGTGGTGTTCGACGACGTGACCCGGCTGATCGCCGCCCAGCGCAGCGCCGCCTGGGGCGAAGTGGCCCGCCGCCTGGCGCACGAAATCAAGAATCCGCTGACGCCGATCCAGCTTTCGGCCGAGCGCCTGCAACTCAAGCTGGCCGGCAAACTGGACGACGCCGACGCCGGCATGCTGGCGCGCGGCACGCAGACCATCATCACCCAGGTGCAGGCGATGAAGCGCATGGTCGACGACTTCCGCGACTATGCCCGTCTGCCGGCGCCGGTCGTCGCGCCGCTCGATCTCAACGCCCTGATCGGCGACGTGCTCGGGCTTTACGACAGCGCGGCGGCGGCCATCGACCCCCGGCTGGCCGGGGATTTGCCGCCGGTGCTCGGCGACGCAACGCAACTGCGCCAAGTCATCCACAATCTGCTGCGCAATGCCGAGGATGCGCTCGAAGGACGCGCCGATGGGCGCATCGAGATCGTCACCCGGCAAGATGGGCGGCGCGCCCGGCTCATCATCGGCGACAATGGCCCCGGCTTTCCGCCCGACCTGCTGCCGCGCATCTTCGAGCCTTACGTGACGACCAAATCGCGCGGCACCGGCCTGGGGTTGCCGATCGTCAAGAAAATCGTCGAGGAACATTCGGGTACCATCGAAATCAGCAATGCGCCGGCGGGCGGCGCGCGGATCGACATCCGCCTGCCCCTGGCGAAAGAGGAGGAAGCCAAGCATGGCCATCATTCTGGTCGTTGACGACGAAGTCGGCATCCGCGAGTTGTTGTCGGAAATTCTCATCGACGAGGGTTACGACGTCCGTCTCGCCGAAAATGCCGAGGCCGCCCGGCGCTACCGCAACGAGCAGCGCCCGGACCTGGTGCTGCTCGACATCTGGATGCCCGATACCGACGGCATCTCGCTGTTGAAGGAATGGCACGCCGCCGGCCACCTGAACATGCCGGTCATCATGATGTCCGGCCACGGCACCATCGACACCGCGGTCGACGCGACGCGCATCGGCGCTTTTGACTTTCTGGAAAAACCGATCGCCCTGCAAAAGCTGTTGAGTTCGGTGCAGAAGGCGCTCAAGCACGACAAGCCGCTCGCGCATCCGCCGCTGACGCTCGATGCCTTCAGCCGCTCGGCCTTCATCAAGGAATTCAAGCGCCGCCTCGAACAGGCCGCGGCCAAGACCTCGGTGCTGCTGCTGCGCGGCGCTGCCGGCGGCATGGCCGAAATCTGCGCCCGCACCCTGTTGCCGCCGCGCGCGCCGTGGCTCGATCTGTCCAGCCTCGCCAGCGCGCTGACCCAGGAAATGCTGGAAAAGACCAGCGGCGGCGTGCTCTTCGTCCCCGACCTGGCGGCGCTCGGCAAGATGCAGCAAATGAATCTGGCCTTCGCCATCCCTCATCTCGACCGCCTCAACCTGCAACTGGTGGCGGCCACCATCAAACCGCCGGCGGCGCTGGCCGAGGCCGGCTGGGACGGCAAGCTGCTGGCCCGTCTGGGCGAAGTCTGGCTCGCCTTGCCGGCGCTGGCCGAACATGCCGACGAAGTACCGGAGATCGCCAGTCTGCTGCTGACCCATTTCGTCGAGCGCGGCGAGGCGCCGCCGCGGCGCTTTTCCAGCGGCGCGCTCAACGCCCTGCGCACCCTGCCGTGGAAGCGGGCGGCGGAAAGCAGCTGGAACGATCTCTACGCGCTGGTGCGCAATCTGGCGCTGACGGCGCTCGACGAGGAAATTTCGGCCGCCGACGTGGCCCGCGTGATGCCGCCGGAAGCCGGCGAGGACGACGAACAGGTCTTGCTGCTGCCGTTGCTCGAACAACCGCTGCGCGAAGCGCGCGATGCTTTCGAGAAACTCTATTTCGAGCATCACCTGCGCCGCGAGGGCGGCAACATGACCCGTCTGGCCGAGCGCTCCGGGCTGGAACGCACCCACCTGTACCGCAAGCTGAAGCAACTCGACATCCGCCTCGGCAAACGGCAGGATGATTA
>WQUQ01000088.1 GCA_009782025.1 Desulfobulbus sp.
TTAGACTCACTAGTTTAGACTCACTAGTTTAGACTCACTAGTTTAGACTCACTAGTTTAGACTCACTAGTTTAGACTCACTAGTTTAGACTCACTAGTTTTGACGGTATTTTTGACGGTATTTTTCTGCTTGTAAATATGAAGTTAAGTATTCACAAAGTGTTCAATAGGAAGTTTCCAGTACAGGTTTTAACCTAAGCCCTTGATTTCATTGGTGGGTGCTGACGGGGTCGAACCGCCGACATTCGCCTTGTAAGGGCGACGCTCTACCAACTGAGCTAAGCACCCGCGGCGATCAGTTGATGGCGTCTTTCAGGGTTTTGCCGGCGCGGAATTTCGGCGACTTGGCGGCCTTGATTTGCAGCGTTTTGCCGGTGCGCGGGTTGCGGCCGGTGCGGGCGGCGCGTTCGCCGACGTAGAAGGTGCCGAAGCCGACCAGGTTGACCGTGTCGCCGTTCTTCAGCGCGGTCTTGACGGCGGCGACGGTGGCATCGAGCGCGCGGCCGGCGGCGGCCTTGGAGATTTCAGCGGCGGAGGCGATCTGGTCGATCAGTTCAGTCTTGTTCATGGCGAACCCCTTGCGTGAATGAATTGAAAAGTAAAAAATTTGGCGGAAGCGAGTTTATATCTCTCCCGAAATCCTTGTGTCAAGCGGATTTTCGCCGGATGAAGCGGATTTCATGGGGTGTACTCCGAGGGCGCGAGGCAAATGTCATTGTTCTGTTTTCGCATCAGTGGGTCAGCACGGCAGTTGCCGTGGCGACATCGCCAGCGGTCTTGACCTCCGGGTTTTCGTCGATCTGTTCCGGCAGCGCTTCGGGCTTGTGTTCGAGCGCGCGCTCGAGCACCTGGTCGATCCACTTGACCGGGACGATTTCGATCTTGTTCTTGATGTTGTCGGGGATTTCGGTCAAGTCCTTGACGTTTTCTTCCGGGATCAGCGCCGTTTTCAGGCCGCCGCGCACGGCAGCCAGCAGTTTTTCCTTGAGGCCGCCGATGGCCAGCACTTCGCCGCGCAGGGTGATTTCGCCGGTCATGCAGACTTCGCAGCGCACCGGGATGCCGGTGTAGGAGGAGACGAGCGCGGTGGTCATGGCGATGCCGGCCGATGGCCCGTCCTTGGGCGTGGCGCCTTCGGGGACGTGGATGTGAATGTCGGTTTTCTCGAAAACCTCCGCCTTGATGCCCAAGCGGCTGGCGCGGGCGCGCACCACCGAGCGGGCGGCCTCGACCGATTCCTTCATCACGTCGCCCAAGGAGCCGGTGCGCAGGATGTTGCCTTTGCCCGGCATGTTGGCGCATTCGATGGTCAGGAGTTCGCCGCCGACCTCGGTCCAGGCCAGACCGGTGACCTGGCCGACCTGATTTTCTTTTTCCGCCATGCCGAAGCTGTAGCGGCGCACGCCGATGAACTTGTCGAGATTTTTGGCATTGACGATGACCTTGCTGTCACGCTTTTTGAGCAGCAGCATCTTGACCACCTTGCGGCAGATCTTGGAAATCTCGCGTTCCAGCGCCCGCACGCCGGCTTCCCGGGTGTAGTAGCGGACGATGTCGCGGATGGCGCTGTCGACGACGGTCAATTCGGTTTTCTTGACGCCGTTGTTCTTCATCTGCTTGGGCAGCAGGTAGCGCATGGCGATGTTGATCTTTTCGTCCTCGGTGTAGCCGGAGAGGCGGATGACTTCCATCCGGTCGAGCAGCGGCGCCGGGATGTTCATGGTGTTGGCGGTGGCCACGAACATGACATCCGATAGATCGAAATCGACTTCGACGTAGTGGTCCTGGAAGGTGTTGTTCTGTTCCGGGTCGAGCACTTCGAGAAGCGCCGACGAGGGATCGCCACGGAAATCCTGGCCGAGTTTGTCGACTTCGTCGAGCAGGAAGAGCGGGTTGCGCACGCCGACCTTGGTCAGGCTGTTGAGTATCTTGCCGGGCATCGAGCCGATGTAGGTGCGGCGGTGACCGCGAATCTCGGCCTCGTCGCGCACGCCGCCGAGCGCCATGCGCACGAATTTGCGGTTGGTGGCCCGCGCAATCGACTGGCCGAGCGAGGTCTTGCCGACGCCGGGCGGGCCGACCAGGCACAGGATCGGCGCCTTGACCTTGTCCACGCGCTGCTGCACGGCGAGGTATTCGAGGATGCGTTCCTTGACCTTTTCCAGACCGAAGTGATCGGCGTCGAGAATCTTGCCGGCTTCGCGCAGATCCTTGCTGATCCGCGTTTTCTTGCGCCACGGCAGGCTGGCCAGGGTGTCGATGAAATTGCGCACGACGGTGGCTTCGGCCGACATCGGCGACATCAGGCGCAGCTTCTTCAGTTCGCCCAGGGCCTTGGCCAGTCCTTCCTTGCTCATGCCGGCGGCCTTGATCTTCTTGTCCAGTTCTTCGAGATCGGCGCCCTCCTCGCCTTCGCCGAGTTCCTTCTGGATCGCCTTGACCTGCTCGTTCAGGTAGTACTCGCGCTGGCTCTTTTCCATCTGGCGCTTGACGCGGCCGCGAATGCGCTTTTCGACCTGGAGGATGTCGATTTCCGATTCCAGTTGCGACAGCAGGCGGTCGATGCGGTCGCGGATGCTGGGCATTTCCAGCACTTCCTGTTTCTGTTCCAGCTTGAGCGGCAGGTGGGCGGCGATGGTGTCGGCCAGGCGGCCGGCGTCCTCGATGCCGGCGATGGAGGAGAGAACTTCCGGCGGAATCTTCTTGTTCAGCTTGACGAACTGATCGAACTGGGCGACCACGGCGCGGCGCATGGCCTCGATTTCGTGATCTTCGACCGCGCCCGGCGGCAGCGGCGCGGCGACGGCCATGAACATCGAGGCATGCACGTCGATGGCTTCGATGCGCGCCCGCTGCGTGCCTTCGACCAGCACCTTGACGGTGCCGTCGGGCAGCTTGAGCATTTGCAGGATGTTGGCCATGCAGCCGATACGGTAGAGGTCTTCCGGCTCCGGGTCATCCTTGGCGGCCGACTTCTGGGCCACCAGCAGAATGTGCTTGCCGGCCTCCATGGCCATTTCCAGCGCCTTGATCGACTTCGGGCGGCCGACGAACAGCGGGATGACCATGTGCGGAAAGACGACGACATCGCGCAGGGGCAGCAGCGGCAGTTCGACGGTTTCTGGAAAAGTGTGGGGATTCGACATCACGAAGCCTTTGCAATGGGTTTGACCCCCTTAGTTGGGGGCGGAAAGACGCAATTCAAGCCCGCCTCAGTTGCCGCCGGAAACCTTCGGCTGGTCGGCGTAAATGAGGAGCGGCGGCGTGTCGCTGGTAATCATGTTCTCGTCGATGACGACTTTCTCGACGCTTTCCATGCCGGGCAGTTCATACATCGTGTCGAGCAGGGCGTGTTCGAGGATCGAGCGCAGGCCGCGGGCGCCGGTCTTGCGCTCCAGCGCCTTCTTGGCGATGGCCGAGAGCGCGCCGGGGCGCACTTCCAGTTCGACATCTTCCATGCTGAACAGCTTTTGATACTGCTTGATGAGCGCGTTCTTCGGCTCGGTCAGAATCTGCACCAGAGCCGGTTCTTCGAGTTCCTGCAAGGTGGCGACGACCGGCAGGCGGCCGATCAGTTCGGGAATCAGGCCGAACTTGATGAGGTCTTCCGGCTCGGCATCGCGCAGAATCTCGCCGACGGCTTTTTTGTCGTCCTTGCTCCTGACTTCGGCGCCGAAGCCGATGCCGCCTTTTTCGGAGCGATTCTGGATGATTTTTTCCAGGCCGGCGAAAGCGCCGCCGCAGATGAACAGGATGTTGGTGGTATCGACCTGGACGAAATCCTGGTTCGGGTGCTTGCGCCCGCCCTGCGGCGGAATAGCGGCGACGGTGCCCTCGATCAATTTGAGCAGCGCCTGCTGCACGCCCTCGCCGGATACGTCGCGGGTGATCGAGGGGTTGTCGGATTTGCGCGAGATCTTGTCGATCTCGTCGATGTAGACGATGCCCTGCTGCGCCTTCTCGATGTCGTATTCGCACTTCTGCAACAGCTTCTGGATGATGTTCTCGACATCCTCGCCGACATAGCCGGCCTCGGTCAGCGTGGTGGCGTCGGCCATCACGAAGGGGACGTTGAGCAGTCGCGCCAGCGTCTGGGCGAGCAGGGTCTTGCCCGAGCCGGTCGGGCCGACCAGCAGGATGTTGCTCTTGGCCAGTTCAACGTCGTCCGTATGTTTGGCAACGTGGCGCAGGCGCTTGTAGTGGTTGTAGACGGCGACGGCGAGGATGCGCTTGGCGACCTCCTGGCCGATCACGTACTGGTCGAGAATGGCGCAGATCTCGCGCGGCGTCGGCAGGTCGGAACGGTTGGCCTGGGCCGTTTCCTCGGGCAATTCGTCGCGCACGATGTCGTTGCACAGGGCGATGCACTCGTCGCAGATGAACACCGACGGGCCGGCAATCAGTTTTTTGACTTCGTGCTGGCTCTTGCCGCAGAAGGAACAGTACAGCAGTTTTTCCTGGCTGCCTTTGGACATCTGGATTCTCCATTGAGTCGCCCCGGCATGAATGCCGCGGCTCCTCGCCACAAATTCGGGGTGCCTTCGGCACCGGGGTTGCATTTGGCTCGCTCGGCCCCGCCATACATGGCGGCGCTTCTCGCTTGCCCCCGTGGTCAGGCCGCGGCGCGGCGGGTCAGCACCTTGTCGATCAGGCCGTATTCTGCCGCCTCGGCGGCGGAAAGGAAATTGTCGCGGTCGGTGTCCTTCTCGATGCGCTCCAGCGGCTGGCCGCTGTGTTCGGCCATCAGGCGGTTCAAGCGGTCGCGGATGGAGAGAATCTCTTTGGCATGAATGGCGATGTCCGAGGCCTGGCCCTGAAAGCCGCCCAGCGGCTGGTGGATCATCACGCGCGAATTGGGCAGGGCGAAACGCTTGCCCCTGGCGCCGGCATTGAGCAGAAAGGCGCCCATCGAGGCGGCCTGGCCGATGCACAGCGTCGACACATCCGGCTTGATGAACTGCATGGTGTCATAGATCGACAGGCCCGCCGTCACCGCGCCGCCCGGCGAGTTGATGTAGAAGTGGATGTCCTTGTCCGGGTTTTCCGCCTCCAGGAACAGCATCTGGGCGACGACCAGATTGGCGCTGGCATCGTTGACCGGGCCGATGAGAAAGATCACCCGCTCCTTGAGCAGACGCGAATAAATGTCATACGCGCGTTCGCCGCGGCCGCTCTGCTCCACCACCATCGGCACCAGACCGAGCGCCTGCGGTTCGAGGTGGCTTGCGTTGTCGAATTCCATGTTGCCCTCGATTTCGTTACTTTTCGCTGCCGCCAGCTTACTGCTTCTGGCCCATCAGTTCATCAAAAACGGCCGCCTTGTCGGTCACCCTGGCCTTGCCCAGCACCCAGGCGACAACGTTGTTCTCGATGGCCAGGCCCTCGATTTCCTGCAAGCGTTGCGGCTGGGCGTAGTACCAGCGGATCACTTCTTCCGGCTGCTCATAGCTTGCCGCCCTTTCCTCGACCAGGGCGCGGATCTGCTCCGGCGTTGCCTGGAGCTTCTCGGTCTTGACCACCTCGGCCAGGATCAGGCCCAGGGTGACGCGGCGCCTGGCCTGATCGGCGAACCATTCCGGCTGGATCGGGAAATCCCTGGTTTTCATGCCGCGCTGTTCCATATCCTGCCGGGCGTTCTGCATCAGGCGCTGGATTTCCATGTCGATCAGCGCCATGGGCACCGTGATCGGATTGGCCTTGAGCAAGGCGTCCATGATCTGATCCTTGATTTTGCCCTCGATGCGGCGCTTGACCTCGCGCTTCAGATTGGCGGCGATTTCTTCCTTCATCTTGGCCACGTCGCCGTCGGCCACGCCCATGCCCCTGGCGAATTCGGCGTCGACCGCCGGCAGTTGCGGCGCCTGTACCTGCTTGACGGTGATCTCGAACTGCACCGTCTGCCCGGCCAGGTCCTTGGCGTGATAGTCAGCCGGGAAGGTCATGGCGAACGTCTTGGTCTCGCCGGCCTTGCTGCCTTCGACGGCCTTCTCGAAATCGGGCAGCATCATGCCCTGACCAAGCACGAACGGATAATCGCTGGCCTGACCGCCCTGGAACGGCACGCCGTCCTTCTTGCCGAGAAAGTCGATGACGACGCGATCTTCCCTGGCGGCGGCGCGGTCGGCGTCGGCGTAGGTGACGCGCTGTTTACGCAGGATGTTCAGGGTCTTATCCACTTCGGCGGCACCGATCTTGAGGGTCGGGCGCTCGATCTCGGCAGCCGACAGATCGCCCGGAACGAATTCGGGATAAACCTCGAAAATGGCGGAAAACTCCAGGTGGGTGGCGCTTTCG
>WQUQ01000089.1 GCA_009782025.1 Desulfobulbus sp.
GATGTTCCGGCAGCATGGCCGCCGCGCCGAGCACGCCGGCCCCGCGCAGCAGGTTGAGGAGCACGGTTTCCGCCTGGTCGCCGCGATGCTGGGCCAGCGCCAGGCTGCCGCCCGGCAGTTCGGCGAAGGCCGCGTAGCGCGCCCGGCGGGCCGCCTCCTCCAGCCCGCCGCCGGCATCGCGGGCGACGGCGACATGGCGGATCCGCAAGGGAATCGCCAGATCGCGGCAGAGGCTCGCGCAAAAATCCGCCCAGGCGTCGGCATTGGGCGACAGGCCATGATGCACGTGGATAGCCTCGAGGCGTCCGCCCAGATCGAGGCTGCTCAACAGGTGGGCCAGAACCACCGAATCGCAGCCGCCGGAAAGGGCGACGCACAGCCGCTCGCCCGCCGCCAGGCGGGCGGCGACGAAAGCGCCGACCCGCTCGGCCAGTGTGCTGGCCTGGCTAGGCATGATGGATCAAAGCAAGGAGGAGCAACGCCGTAGGGCGGGGCTTGCCCCGCTCTGCCGGGTTGGCTTGGTCAGGCATGATGAATCAAAGTTCGGACAGGCGCGCGATCAGCTTTTGCATCGCCTGGCCGCGATGCGAAACGCGGTTCTTGGTCTCGGCGTCAAGTTCGGCGGCGGTCTGGCCGCATGCCGGGACGAAAAACAGCGGGTCGTAGCCGAAGCCGCCGTCGCCGCGTCGTTGATCGACGATTTCGCCGTGCCATTCGCCCTCGGCAATGATCGGCTGCGGGTCGTCGGCGTGGCGGCACAACACCAGCAGGCTGACGAAATGGGCGCGGCGATCCGTCTGGCCGGCCAGTTCGGCGAGCAGCCGGGCGTTGTTGCGCGCATCCGATTTCGGTTCGCCGGCATAACGGGCGGAGATGACGCCCGGCGCGCCGCCGAGCGCCCTGACGCACAGGCCGGAATCATCGGCCAGCGCCGGCAGGCCGCTGTGCCGGGCGGCGTGGCGGGCCTTGGCCAGGGCGTTCTCGACGAAAGTGACGTGCGGCTCCTCGGCTTCCGGGATGCCGAGCTGGCCTTGCGCGATGACCGTAAAACCGAGCGGCGCCAGCAGCGCGTCCAGTTCCTTGATTTTCTTGGCGTTGTTCGAGGCGAGGACGAGTTTTTTCATGGTGCGGAAAAGTCAGCCGGCCAGCGCGCTTCGCTGCGCCGCAACCAGTTGGCCGATGCCCAGTTGCGCCAGGTCGAGCAGCACGTTCATCTGTTCGCGGGTAAACGGTTCGCCCTCGGCGGTGCCCTGCACTTCGACGAGGCCGCCGCGGCCGGTCATGATGACGTTCATGTCGGTGTCGCAAGCGGAATCTTCCGGGTAGTCGAGGTCGAGCACCGGGCTGCCGGCAACGATGCCGACCGAGACGGCGGCGACGTGTTCCTTGACCGGGTTGGCCGGCAGCTTACCGGCTTGCACCAGTTTTTCGCAGGCATCGAACAGCGCCACCCAGGCGCCGGTGATGGCGGCGCAGCGGGTGCCGCCGTCGGCTTGCAGCACGTCGCAGTCGAGGGTGATCTGGCGTTCGCCCAGCGCCTTGAGATCGGTCACGGCGCGCAGGCTGCGGCCGATCAGGCGCTGGATTTCCTGCGTCCGGCCGCTTTGTTTGCCTTTGGCCGCTTCGCGCGCCGTGCGCGTGTGCGTGGCGCGCGGCAGCATGCCGTATTCGGCGGTGACCCAGCCCTGGCCCTTGCCGCGCAGAAAGGGGGGCAAGCTGTCTTCGACCGAGGCGGTGCACAGCACGCGGGTATCGCCGACCTCGATCAGCACCGCGCCCTCGGCATGACGGGTAAAGCGGCGGGTGAGGCGAACGGCGCGCAGTTGATCCGGCTGGCGTTGGCTGGGGCGCATAAGGCTCTCCTTATTTTTTGGGGGTGTATTTGTCGATGGCGGTGCGGATTTCCTCGATTGCCTTCTCGATCTCGTCTTCGGAGAGATCGGTCTTGTAGGCCGGGTTGCGGCCGAATTCGTCGAGCCGGGTGGTGATTTCGTCGGGGGCCATGGCTTGGGTGGAGATGGAACTGCTGCTGTCATCGACATAGCTTTGCTCCCAGCGCACGGCGACCACGGACAGGTTGTCGCCGTGGAGGCCGCCCAGCATTTCGGCCTGGGTCAACAGCGCCGGTACGGCCTGGATCAAGTTGGCGCCTTTCAGCGCGTTGTTCAGCAACTCGCCAGGGAGGACGCCCCACAGACCATCGGTGCACAGCAGCAAGATGTCGCCGTGCTCCAGCGGTATCTTGCGCGAGAATTCGATTTCCGGCGTGTTCGGGCTGCCCAGGCAACTGTAGATTTTGTTGCGGTCGGGATGCACCGCCGCCTGCGCCTCGGTAATCATGCCCTCCTCGACCAACATGCGGATGCGCGTGTGATCCCGCGTCCGGGCGACAGTTCGACCGTCGCGCATCAGGTACAGGCGCGAATCGCCGACGTGCGCCCAGTAGGCGACGTTGTCCTGGATCACGCAGGCGACGCAGGTGGTGCGCGGCGCGTCCTTGAGGCGGTGGCGGGCGGCGTAGTCGAGAATGGCGTGATGGGCGTTGGTCATGCCCTTTTGCAGGAAGCGGAAAGGGTCGGCCAGCACCGGCCGCGCCTCCCGGTGAAACAGGTCGGCCAGCGTCTGCACGGCGATCTGCGCCGCGATCTCGCCGTAGTGGTGGCCGCCCATGCCATCGGCGACGACCATCAGCAGGGCGTCGCGCGAGTAGCAGTAGGTGGTCCGGTCCTCATTGTTGGGGCGGCCGCCCTGGCGACTTTCCTGATAGATCGTGAATCTCATGGGTTCGCTTTCCTGAATTTATCGATGAGGCGCCCGAACCAGCGCGCGCTGTTCCTCGGCCTGGGTGGCATGACGGTTTCAACCAGCGCCTTCTGCAAGGTAAAGACGCTTTGCGGACGATACAGGTGATTGAGATTCAGGCACCAGTCGATGATTTCCAGCAAGCGGTCGGAATACAGACCCTCCCAGCGTATCATCGCCGGCGCCAGCGCGTCCTTTTTCAGGCGTTCGTCGGCGGCCAGCGGCGCGCCGCCGGCCAGGCAGGAATACATCGCGGCGCCAACGCTGTAGATGTCGCTCCACGGCCCGAGATCGGTGCGCGCGCCGTAATGCTCCGGCGAGGCGAAACCGGGCGTGTACATCGGTTTGAGCATCTGCTCCTCGCTGCTCAGGGTCTGGCGGGCAGCGCCGAAATCGATCAACACCGGCGTGTTGTCATTGCGCAGATAGATATTCGCCGGCTTCAGATCGAGGTGCAGCAGCTTGTGCGAATGCACTTCGCGCAGACCGTTGAGCAGGCGCGTGAAGAGGCCGCGAATGAAACGCTCGGAAATGTGCCCCTGGTGCTTCTGGACGAACTCCTGCAAGGTGCGCCCGTGCTCGTATTCCATGACCATGTAGACGGTTTCGTTGGCGCGAAAGAAATTGAGCACGCGAATGACGTTCGGGTGCGACAGCTTGGCCAGCGCCCGCCCTTCCTCGAAAAAGCACTTCATGCCGTAGCGAAAGGCCGCCTGGTGCTCCGGCTTGATGACCGGCTTGGTATCGCCCATGCTGCGTAGCGCGAGGCTGTTGGGCAGATATTCCTTGATCGCCACCTGCTTGCCTGCGGCGTCGTCGGCGAGATAGACGATGGAAAACCCGCCGAGCGAGAGTTGGCGAATGATCGTGTAGTCTTCCAGCTTGAAGCCGCTGGGTAGCGGCTGATTGGCTTGTTGCGCCATTATTCTCGCGGTTATGATGCGAAGCTAGGCATTTTCGGGCGAGTCGCCCCGACTGTAAAGCAGGAGAAGCCCGGCATGATATGCAGTATGACTGGTTATGCGGCGAAAACGCGAGAATTTGCAGGCGGGTCGCTGCAACTCGAATTGAAAAGCGTCAATTCGCGCTACCTCGATTTCCATTTCCGCGTCGCCGAAGAATTGCGCGCCCTGGAACTGCCGCTGCGCGAACTGCTGGCCAGCCGCCTGTCGCGCGGCAAGATCGAATGCCGGCTGGCGCTGGGCGCCGCCCATGGTCGCGCCGAACAACTGCGGCTGAACAGCGAACTGCTCGCCAGCCTGCGCCAACTCAACCGCCAGGTGCGCGCCGAAATGCCCGAGGCACAACCGCTGTCGGTGGGTGAGATGTTGCGCTGGCCGGGCATGTTCGGCGAGCAGAGCCTCGATCCCGCCGCCATCGGCAACGAGGTTCTCGCCCTGGCCCGCGAGACGCTCGACGAATTCACGCAGAGTCGTGGTCGCGAGGGCGACAAGCTGGCGGCGCTGATCATTGAGCGCGTGCAGGCCATGCGCGCCATCGTCGCCCGCATTGCGCCGCGCATTCCCGAAGCGCAGGCGCTGTTTACCGAGAAACTGCGGCAGCGCCTCGTCGAGGCCCTGGGCAATGCCAGCGACGAGCGCATCCTGCAAGAAGTCACGGTATTCGCCACGCGCATCGACGTCGCCGAGGAACTCGGCCGCCTCGCCACCCATCTCGACGAGGTCGAGCGCATCCTCAAACAGGGCGGCGCCTGCGGCAAGCGGCTCGATTTTCTGATGCAGGAACTCAACCGCGAAGCCAACACGCTCGGCTCGAAATCGGCGGTCACCGAGGTCTCGCAAGCCGCCATCGAACTCAAGCTGCTGATCGAGCAGATGCGCGAGCAGATTCAGAATCTGGAATAGCCGCCGCATGCCGGATTCCATTCGCGACCCCGCCGGCCCGCGCAGAGGGGATGACGGCATGGCCGGGGTAGCCCCCGTCAATCTTTACCATGCGCTGAGACATCGGCGGCGACAGGGGTGGCTGTATTCGCTGCTGTGCCTGCTGGTGGCCTCGGGGGTCGGCATCGTCCTCGGCACGGTGATTACGCCGCTGCTGCTGCTCGTCGTCGGGCTGGCGTTCAAATTCGCGGCGTGGCTGGGCGCTCCCGAGGTATTGACGAGCGCCGCCATCGGCGCTATCAGGGGATGGGCGCGCTATCACCTGGGCGACCTGGAGTTTGCATCCAACGTCATCGATCAGGTTCGCTCGATCCGCGATCTGCCGCTGTTTTTCCCCATCGTCGGCCGGCTGCTGGCAGTGGCGGTACCGACCATGTTGTTCGGCGCGCTGGTCTGGCTGCGCTTGCGGGCGGTGATTCTGCGCGCCAGCGGCGGCGATCTGATTGCGGCACTGGCGGCGCGCGCGCCGCGCGCCGATGATCCCGGCGAACGCCGGCTGGGCAACAGCCTTGAAACCGCGGCCATCGCCGCCGGCATTCCCGCCCCCGGCCTTTATCTGATCGACGATGCCGCCGTCAATGCCGGGGTGATTGGTCATTCGATCAACAATGTCTCGGTGCTGGTGACGCGCGGCCTGCTCGACAAACTGGCGCCGCCCGAGGCCGAGGCGGTCATGGGGCGCCTGGTGGCGGCCATCTGCGCCGGCGATCACGACGTCGCGCAATCGGTGGATGCCACCTTGCAGAGCTACGGCTTGCTGGTGACGCTGATTGATTTGCCGCTGCGGCAAGGCGCGGCCTGGCGAACGCTGCGCGATTACCTGAGCGTCTGCCTGCTGCCGGTCGCATCATCGAAGGCGTTGGCGGGCGTCGCCAATGCCATCGACGACAGCATCGAGGGCAAGGGCCAGGTTGACCTTAATGTGCCAAGGCAAGGGTTTTTCACCTATGCGCTGTTGCCGTTCATTGTGATCAGTTCCCTGTTCAAGGCGGTTCTGTTTTTGTGGACCAGCCTGTTTCTGACGCCGCCGCTGCGGCTGGTGTGGCGCAGCCGCCGCGCCTGGACGGATGCGACGGCGGCGCGGCGCAATCTCGATCCGCAGGAACTGGTAAGCGCCCTGGGCAAATTGACCGGCGTGCCGGCAGGCGCCGGGACGCGCGCCTATTTGTTCCTCGGTTCTGCCGGCTACCGGCAAGGCGGCGGCGCGCGCGTGGCGGCGCTGAACGCCAGCAGCAGTTCGCTGGCCGGTTTAATCGAGAGCGTCCGCGTCTCGACGGGGTGGAGAAGGTACCTGCTTCTGCTGCTGATTGCGCCTCTGCCCTTTTTGTTCGCGCTGCTGACGGCGGTGCTCGGCTGGCTGACGCTGGTCACCATGGGACTCGCGCTCGGCGCTGGCTTGGGCCTGGTCCTCGTGATTGTTTAGTCATTCTCACCTTCTGCTGCGAAAGGCCGTCATGACCGGAAATCTCTACGTCGTCACCGCCCCCTCGGGGGCCGGCAAGACCACCCTGGTGCGCCTCTTGCTCGAAGGCGAGCCGGAAGTGCGGCTGTCGATTTCTCACACTACCCGCGCTCCGCGTC
>WQUQ01000090.1 GCA_009782025.1 Desulfobulbus sp.
GCGCAATTGCAGCGAGCGCTTGAGCATCGGATTGTCGGCAAGAAAATCGTCCTGTTCGAGGATGGCCAGCAGATGCCGGCGCGTTAACTGCCATTCGGCGCGGATGCGGCCGAAGATGCCTGCGCGCAGCTCGGCGTCGCCGACCAGTTCGGCGTAGCGCGAGGCGATGGCGAGGTCGGATTTGGCCAGCACCATGTCCATGTTCGAGAGCAGACTCTTGAAGAAGGGCCATGATTTTTGCATGCGCCGCAACGTGGCGAGGCCGTCGGGATGGTCTTGCAGATAGCCATTGACAGCCGAGCCGAAGCCGTACCAGCCGGGCAGCATCAGGCGGCATTGCGCCCAGGAGAAAACCCAGGGGATGGCGCGCAGATCCTCGATGCGCTCGGAAGCCTTACGCGAGGCCGGGCGGCTGCCGATGTTCAGCGTGGCGATTTCGGAAACCACCGTCGATTCACGGAAATAGGTGGTGAAGCCGGGGGTTTCGTAAACCAGATTGCGATAGGCGGCCAGCGCGCGGGCCGAAAGATCGTCCATCACGGCGTGGAAGGATTCGGCCGGTTCGACCTTGTTTTCGGGATCAGTCAGGCTGGCTTCCAGCGTCGCCGCCAGCAGCACTTCGAGGTTGCGCCGGCCGGTGGCGGGATTGCCGTATTTGGTCGAGATCACTTCGCCCTGTTCGGTCAGGCGAATCTGGCCGCAAACCGCGCCCGCCGGCTGGGCCAGGATGGCGTGGTAGGACGGCCCGCCGCCGCGGCCGACGGAACCGCCGCGCCCGTGGAACAGGCGCAGGCGCACGCCATGCCGGCGGCAGACGCGGGTCAGTTCGATTTCGGCCTTGTACAGCTCCCAACCCGAGGTCAGAAAGCCGCCATCCTTGTTGCTGTCGGAATAGCCGAGCATCACTTCCTGCTCGTCGCGCCGCCCGGCGAGCAATTGGCGGTAGGCGGGCAGGGCGAACAGCGCGTCCATCGTCGCGGCGCTCTTTTGCAAATCCTCGATGGTCTCGAACAGCGGGATGAGATTGACATCGAGCCGGGGTGTCGCGCCGGGCGCTAGCAGACCGGACTCCTTGAGCAGCAGCGCCAGTTCGAGCAGATCGGAGACGCCATCGGTTTTCGAGATGATGCAGTTGGGCAGGGCGGCAGCGCCGTAGCGCTGGCGCAGTTCGCGGGCGGCGAAGAAGATCGCCAGTTCGCCGCGCGTTTCTTCCGAATAGTCGAGATACGGCGAATACAAGGGGCGCGGGGTGGCGATCTCGGCCACCAGCAGCGCGATCCGCTCGGCCTCCGGCAAAGCCTCGTAATCCGGGCAGCGACCGGCGGCGGCCAGGAGTTCGGCGACGCTGCGGGCATGGACTTCCGAGTTCTGGCGCAGGTCGATGGGGGCCAGGTGAAAGCCGAATACCTGCACGGCGCGCAGCAACCGGCGCAGACGGCCGCCGGCCAGACGGGCGCTGCCGTTCTGCTTCAGCGATTGGGCCAGTGCCTTCAAATCGGCGCGCAGCGCTTCCGGTTGCTCATAGGACGCGGCCTGGCCGATTTCGTGACGGATCGGCTCGAAGTTATCGAGCCTCCGCGCCGTCGCCGCCAGCCGGGCATAGATGCCGGAGAGGGCGCGGCGGTAAGGTTCGTCGGCGCGCTGCGGCGATTGGTCGGGCGACTGGCGGGCCAGTTCGGCCAGTTCCGGCGTGGCCTTGACCAGCAGTTCCGATAGCGGCAACTCGCCGCCCAGGGCGTGAACCTCGTCGAGATAGTGCTTGAGCGCCGCCGCCGATTGCAGGCGCAGCGCGGCGCGCAGAATGTCGGCGGTGACGAAGGGATTGCCGTCGCGGTCGCCGCCGATCCACGAGCCGACGTGAAAAAAAGGCGGCAAGGCCCAGACCTGCTCCGGGTAGCGCTGCTGCAATTGCCGCGTCACCTGAATGTAGAGGCGCGGCAGTTCGGTGAAGAAGGTTTCGTTGAAATAGCGGATGCCGTTCTTCACCTCGTCGAGCACCTTCAGGCGCACCGGGCGCAGCATCCGCGACTGCCACAGGGTCAGGATGGCGTTGGCCAGCCCCTGTTCGTTATCGTCCGCCTCGTCCGGCGTCATCTGCTGCCGCTCGCGCTGTTCGAGCAGGCGGGCCACCTGGCGATGATTGCCGATCAGGCTCTGGCGCTGGACTTCGGTCGGGTGGGCGGTGAGCACCGGCACAACCAGGGCATGCGTGAAAAAATCGGCCACCGCGGCGGGCGTGACATGGTTCGCCGCCAACTGGTCGAGCGCATGAATCAGGCTGCCCTCGCGCGGCGGCGAACCGGCCAGATCGTGAGCGCGACGGCGGCGGACGTGGTGCGCATCCTCGGCGATATTCGCCAGTTGCAGAAAGTAGCTGAAGGCGCGGACGACGAACTGGGTCGTTTCACGCGGCAGCGGGTCGAGCAGGGCAGCCAGTTCGGCGCGGGCCGCCGGATCGCCATCGCGGGCGAAGCGCACCGCCGTCTGGCGGACGCGCTCGATGATGGCGAAAACGGCATCGCCCTCCTGTTCGCGCACCGTATCGCCGAGGATGCGGCCAAGCAGGCGGATGTCATTACGCAGGGGTTCGTCTTTGTTCGTGTCGGACGTGTGGGAGGGCATGAGTGTTTCCTGATGAGATTTATTAGTGCTCGGCGCCGACAGGTTCCAGCAAAGCTTCGGCGCTGATGCCGAAGCGAGCGACCAGCGCCGCGATTTGTCGGGCATTGAGCATGCGGCGGCCGCTTAGAATTTCGGAAACAACCCCCTGCGTGCCGACTTCGGGCAAATCCGCCTGGGTCAATCCATGCTGCTGCATCAGAAAGCGCAACACTTCGCGCGGCGGCGCGACGGGTACAGGATAGTGTTGCTCATCGTACTGAGCGATCAATTCGCACAGCACGCCGAACAGATCGGCAAGTTCGCCCGTCTGCGCCTGACCGGTCTCGATGATTTGGTCGGCCAGCGCCACAGTGTGCTCGTAATGCGCCGCATCGCGGATCGGGCCGATGTCGCTCACGGCATGCAATGCAGACCATGTGCTGCGGATGGCATCCAGGTTGATGTTTGAGTTCATGGTTTTCTCCAGGCGTTTCTGTCGTATTCGGCGTGCGTCAGCACCTGTTTGATATAGGCGTGCTGGTGTTGGTCGTGCAAAAAAGCAATGAGGCGGTATTTGTTGCCGCCGATGTTGAACACATAGAGGTCATCGACCTTATCCACGCTGCCGAATAATTGCCGCAAGGCGCTATAACTGGTGAAGGTGTGCTGTTCCATCGCCCGCCGCCATGTTTGCAGCGGCCCGGCGGCATCCGGGTAACGCATGGCGAATTCGACAAGCCGCCGATTGGTAATGATTCGCATGGCTTTGATTATCTCATATTGCGATGGTGCGTCAACGCCAATGGCCTGGCTTTCGGTAGTGCCAAGAGTGCGCAAAAATTTTGTTTCAACACATGGGCATGAAATTTATTTTACAATAAATTCACAGTCTTACTAAACAAATTTAAAGTTAATTATCATCTTGTATGGCGGCTGTTCTCTGGTTAGAATATTCGGGTCTTACCAATTTAATTGGTCTTACCAATGGCAGGCAAGCAACCAACCCCGCGTCTTTCCGATGCCATCGCGTCATCGCTGGAGCAGCGTATTCTCGACGGCTCGTTGAAGCCGGGCGACCGGCTGCCGCCGGAGCGGGAGTTGGCGGTCGAGTTTGGCGTGTCGCGCCCGAGTTTGCGCGAGGCGATCCAGAAACTGGCCTCGAAGGGCATGGTGAAGAGCCGCCAGGGCGGCGGCACCACGATTACCGATCGTCTCGATGCGTCCTTTTCCGACCCCTGGAGTGACCTGCTCGGCAGCCACCCCGATCTGCGCGAGGACATGCTCGAATTCCGCCGCCTGCTCGAAGGCCAGGCCGCCGCCTGGGCTGCCGAGCGGGCGACCGAGGCCGATTTGTCGCGGCTGGAGACGGCTTTCGCCACGCTGCGCGATGCCTTTGCGAGCGGCGACGCGGACCAGCGCTCGGCGGCTGACATCGCCTTTCACCAAGCCATCGGCGACGCCACCCATAACGTCTTGCTCGGTCGTTTATCGGCAGCGCTGCTGCGTTTGATGCACGACAGCATTCGTCTCAATCTTGGCGAACTGAAGGCCATTCCGGCGGCCAACGCGCTGCTGATGAGCCAGCACGAGGTTATCCGCCAAGCCATCGTCGAGCGCAAGCCGCAGGCAGCCCGTGGCGCTGCCGAGACGCATATCGATTTCGTCCGTGAAACGCTGGCTCGGGTGCAATTGGGTCGAGAGTCGAGAGGGGGGAGTCGAGAACAAAACCGGCTCCCCAACTCACAACGCCTCGACTCTCGACTCTCGACCCCCAACTCTCAACTCCCAACAAAAAGGAATCCGCATGGAACCCCTGGTTATCCCCTTTGAAAAGCTGCGCATGACCGATGTCGAGCAGGTTGGCGGTAAAAATGCCTCGCTCGGCGAAATGATTAGCCAACTGGCCGACACCGGCGTGCGCGTGCCCGGCGGTTTTGCCACCACGGCCCATGCTTACCGCATTTTTCTGGCCCAGTCCGGTCTCGACCAGAAGATCAACGCCGCCCTCGATGCGCTCGATGTCGATGATGTGAATGCGCTCGCCCGCACCGGCGCCGAGATTCGCCAGTGGGTGCTCGACACGCCGTTTCCGATGGAATTGACCATCGCCATTACCGAGCAGTATCAACGTCTGGTCGCCGATTCTTCCGCCGATATGTCGTTTGCCGTGCGCTCTTCGGCCACCGCCGAGGACTTGCCCGATGCCTCCTTCGCCGGCCAGCAGGAAACCTTCCTCAACATCGTCGGCCTGGAAAACATCATGCACGCGATCAAGGAGGTGTTCGCCTCGCTGTACAACGACCGCGCCATTTCCTACCGCGTGCACAAGGGTTTTCTCCATGCCGACGTGGCCCTGTCGGCGGGCATTCAGCGCATGGTGCGCTCCGACAAGGGGGCCGCCGGCGTGATGTTCACGCTCGATACCGAATCGGGCTTTCGCGATGCGGTATTCGTCACTTCCAGCTACGGCCTGGGCGAAACGGTGGTGCAGGGCGCGGTCAACCCGGATGAGTTCTACGTGCACAAGCCGATGCTGGCTGCCGGCAAAAAGGCCGTGGTGCGCCGCAATCTCGGCTCGAAGATGATAAAAATGACCTTCGCCGCCGAGAAAGTCGCCGGCAAATCGACCATCACCGAGGATGTCGAAGAAAGCCTGCGCCACCAGTTCTCGATCAACGATGAAGAAGTCATGGAACTGGCCCGCTATGCCCAGATCATCGAGCGGCATTACGACCGCCCGATGGACATCGAATGGGGCAAGGACGGCGTCGACGGCAAGCTCTACATCCTGCAAGCGCGGCCGGAAACCGTGCAGTCGCAGGCGCGCGCCGGCAAGCAGGAAAAATTCAAGCTCAAATCCTTCTCCAAGGTGCTCGCCTCGGGCCGCGCCATCGGCCAGAAAATCGGCGTCGGCCCGGTGCGCGTCGTCAAAGACCCGAAAGAGATGGATCAGGTCAAACCGGGCGACGTGCTGGTCGCTGATATGACCGACCCGAACTGGGAGCCGGTGATGAAACGCGCCTCGGCCATCGTCACCAACCGCGGCGGGCGCACCTGCCATGCCGCCATCATCGCCCGCGAACTCGGCATTCCGGCCATCGTCGGCTGTGGCGACGCGACCGAGACGCTGCACGAAGGCGACATCGTCACCGTGTCATGCACCGAGGGCGACACCGGCCATGTCTATCGCGGCCGGCTCGATTTCGAGATCGCCACCCGTGACATCTCGGCCATGCCGGCGGTACCGGTCAAGGTCATGATGAACGTCGGCAACCCCGAACTGGCCTTTGAATTCGCCCAACTGCCCAATGCCGGCGTCGGCCTGGCGCGCGTCGAATTCATCATCAACAATGTCATCGGCATCCACCCCAAGGCCATCCTCGACGTCGAGCGCCTGCCGGCCTCCAAGCGCGACGAAATCAAGCGCCGCGCCCGCGGCTACGCCAGCCCCAAGGCGTTTTTCGTCGAAAAACTGGTCGAGGGCGTCGCCACCATCGCCGCCGCCTTCTGGCCCAACCCGGTCATCGTCCGCCTCTCCGACTTCAAATCCAACGAATACCGCAAGCTCCTCGGCGGCGAGTTGTACGAGCCGGAAGAAGAAAACCCGATGCTCGGCTTTCGCGGCGCCTCGCGCTACATCGCCCACACCTTCGAGGACTGCTTCGAGA
>WQUQ01000091.1 GCA_009782025.1 Desulfobulbus sp.
ACAGCGTCGCCGCCCGGATGAACAGGTTGTCGACATCTTCATCGGAAAGATTCGCCGCCTCGGCCACGGCGAGCAGAAGCGGCCAGTCGCGGGCGAATTCGGTGGCGTATTCAAAGGTGATCTGCGCCGCGCGCGGCATCTCCCGGATGGCCGCCTCGATGCCGTCGAGCAGCCCGGCTTCGAGCAACGCGAGCCGGCCCTGGCGGGCCGTGACGACGCTCGGCACGCCGGTCAAGAGCAGCTGTTCATTGCCGGCATCCCCGATCAGCCGGGCCGTGGCGAGATGCCGGGCGGGGTCGAATTCCGGCGGCGCAAGAAAGGATCGGACGAACACCGTCGGGTCGCTGCCCAGGCCATTCACGGCGCCGTCCGGGCCGATGGAAAGAAAGAGGGGCATGGCGGTCATTTCCTGCCTCCCGACTGGCCCATCGAACCGGCCCGCTCGAGCGCCTGACGGGCGAGGGATTCGCCGAGGCTGCCCAGCCCCTCGCGGTCGAATTTCAGGATGTGTTCCAGGGCTTCCTTCATCGCTGGCGCGGCGGCGAAGAGCTGGGCGGCATCCCGGTCGACGGTCGTACCCGGCTGCGCCTTGATGCGCGCCAGCACGTTGCCGTCGGCATCCTCGACGACGTAGGTGTGCTGGATGGGCACATAGCGGTAAGTCAGTTTCATGGGTTTCTCCTTACAGCGCACGCCAGACGGTGGCGGTGGCGGCGACCGCCGAGGCCACGGCGGTGGCGGTGGTGTTGAACCCGAAGCCGCCCACCGCGACGCCCTTGAAGACGCCATCGGTGTAGCGATAGCCCTGGCTGAGGCTGGAGGCGAAGCCATAGCCGCCAGAGGCCGTGTCGACGAACGATGGCGTCGCACCGCCGATGCTGTTGGTCGTCATGGTGAAGCTCGTCGACGGCGTGGTCGCCGCGCCGATCTGATCGATGAAGACGATGCAGGGGTGGGTGGTGGTTCCATTGGTTGCGCTATTGGTCACATCGGCCTGGCCGGCGCCGTCGGGTAGCACATGAAAGCGCCCGTAGCCGGCGGCGCCGGTTCCATAAACCCCGGTCAGCGTGGTAGCGTTGATGACCTTGGCGAAGAGGGAGGGATTGCCGCTGAGCGCGGCTTCCAGCGCCGCCTTGCGGGTCAGGAGGCTCTGGGCAGAGAGCCGTTGCCGGCCGGTCGAATCTTTCAGGAGCGCGACCAGCACCGGCGGGTTGGCGATGATGTGGTCGTAGAGGCGCGGAATGCTGCCCGTGGCTTCGCTGTAAAAAACGTTGGCGTTGGACTTGAACAGCGCCAATGCCAGATCGGCATTCTTGCCGCAGGCGTCGTTGATGGCGAGGTTCTTCGGTAGCGCGTTGGCGTTGTTGGCCTGATAGCTCCCCAGCGAAGTGACCATGCTGCTGCCAGCGCGCAAGAGCCGCACCGCCAGCGCCTCGCTGTCGAGCACGAGGGTGGCGTTGGCATGCTGAAAAAAGGCTTGGTAAATGGCCGTCGTGCCGATGAAGGCGTTGAGGAAGGCGTCATCCCACAGGCCGGCGCGGGTGGCGGCGACGACGCCGAAAATCGTGGCGTAATGGGTTTTGAGCCGATTGGCGAGATCGCCATTGGCAATCAGCGCCTGAACCATCAGCGTCGATTTGAGGAAGGCGTCGGTGGCCGGCGGATTGGCCCAGAGCGCATCCCGCGCGGCGCTGCCGAGTTGCCCGGCCACCACGCTGCTTTGCGCCGCCGCCGCCAGCATGACGGGGGAATCGAAGAAGGCGGCGCAGCAGGTCTCGTTGGCGAAGATGGCGGCCAGCAGGTTGGCATCGGCCGCGATCAGCGGGGCGAGGCTGGGACTCGTCAGGCAAGCGCCATACAGGGCCGGATCGGCGACGAATCGCGTCACGAAAAAACCCGATCCGAGCAGGGATTGAAACGCCGCCGGCGCGCCGACCAGGGCGCTGGGCGCGGTGTCGAGAAAGATATTGAGCGCCTGGGCGTTGGCGGCGATGGCCTCGATGGCTTCTTTCGAGGCGCAGATTTTGGTCAGCGTCGGCGCATCGCCCAACAGGATTTCGGCGGATTCCCTGAGCGCCAGCGCCTGCACCAGCGCCGCGACGTTGCGCGGGCGGCTGATCCAGTCGTCGAAGTCGGCGGTGATCATGGCCAGCAGCACGGCCAGATCGCCGCGCAGGCTGGAGCCGCGCAGGTAATCGCGGATTTTGAGCAGGGCGCCGTGCAGCAGCAGGTCTTCTTCGCTGAACGTGACGGGGTCGAGCGCGGCGAGCAACTGATTGGCGCGCTTCAGGGCGCCATCCTGAAAGTCTTCGGAGGTCACGGGCATGGGGGTTTCCAGGTATGGGTCGTCGTGGATCGGTCGGGGCGATTCATGGATCGCCCCTACAGGCCGGCGTAGATGAGCGGGCGCAGGTGGCTGATCTCGCCTTGCAGTTCGGCGGTGAGCGCGGCCACCTTGCTGTCGATCAGGCTGTCGAGCGCGGCGATGTCTTCGCGGGCGGCCTTGAGCGCTTTGATGATCTCCTGCACATTGCTCAAGGATTCGTCGTCGGCCGAGAGCGCCGACATCAGCGCCGCGACCTTGCTGTCGAGCGTGGCGAGTGCGTAGCGCAGGCGCAGGCAATCGACATCGAGGGCATTGCCCGGATGCGGCAGCGGCAGCGCCAGATGCGCGGTCTTGTCGTCGTGCATGTCAGGTCACGATCACGCGCAGGTTGGCGAGCCGCGGCCGCGCCGCCGAGGTTCCGGAGAGCGCGAGCTTCACCCGCACCATGTCGCTGCTGATGCTGGCCAGTTCATAGACGTGCTCGACGAAGCCGTCGTCGACCGGGCGGGCAGTGACGAAGGTGGCGGCAAGCCACGGCGCACTGACGCCGATGCCGGCCACCGCCACGGCGACCGCCGCGCCGGAGGGGATCAGGGCATCGAAAATCACCCGCACGCGGGCGTTCGTGCCGGCGGGAATGGCGCGGCTGATGTAGAGACTCTCGTCATCGACGGCGCCGACCACCAGTTGCGTGCCCGGCCAGAGTACCGGCGAGAAGGCGGCATTGCCGGTGAGCCGCGCCTTGATGCCGATGTTCCCCGTGACCGGCAGGGGCAAGGTCACCGGCTGGCGGGCGGCGAGCAGGATTTCGCCGGGGTTGCCAGCGCCGTCGGGCAGGGTCAGGGTATAGACGACGCTGGTGGCGGAATCGGTGATCTCGGCAAGCGGCAGCAGCATCAGGTCGGTGGCGCCGCTGACCGGTACACTGCCCAGATCGACCGTCTTCGAGGTTTCGCTGAAGCTCGCGCGCAGGAGCCGAAAGGCCATGTCGCGATCCTGATGCGCCGTCCAGGTCGAGGCGTTCGATGACGACAACAGCGTGCCGACCTGATAGGGCTGGCTCGTCACCCACTTGCCGGCCTTGCTGTCGTATTTGCCCAGTTCCGCCACATACAGGGCGGCGTTGGCGTCCACCGTGAGCACGGTGAGGGCATATTCGGTATCGCCAGAGAGCAGCACCGGGGAGGGAAAGAGAATGCGCGTCGGGTTGCCGTTGGTGAGCATGTCGCCGGCCCCGATGCGCGCCTCGGCCAGCACGGTCCGGGTCGGGAAGCCCAGCGCGGTATCGCGAATCTGGAGGATGACCGGCGAGCTGCCGGCCTGGGTAAACCACAGGTCGACACCGACGATCTGCTGCCGGCCGGAGAGCATGAAGGTTTCGGCGAGCGGATCGATCGCCGCCGGCCGCGCGAAGACCAGGGTGACGATGCTGTTCGAGCCGACGTAATGCGCCTCGCCCCACGAACCGCCGCTGCCCGTGAAGCGCACGGTCTTGCTGCCCACCGGCACGCCGGCGGGAATCTTGAAACTGCCGCTGACGTTGCCGCCGACGTTCTGCACGCCGAGCGGGGCGACCGGGATGCCGTCGAACTCGATCCCGGCCAGTAGTTCGCCGGGGCCGAAACGGTCGAGGGCAAAGGCCACGGTCAATTCGCGCAGAAAGGGCAATTCCTCGCGCTTGCCCGTCACGCCGAAGCGGGTTTCTACAAACTGGTCGATGGCCGGCTTCAGGGTCACGACCGCGCCGGGCAGATCGAAGGCCGAGTAGGGATTGACCTTCATCTCGGTCGTGCGCAGCGTCTGTTCCAGCGTCGGCAGCGGCAAAGAGGCCAGCGCCGCCGGCCTGTCGATGTCCGCGCCGACGGCGTGGGCGTCGGCATCGACGCGCAGGGACAAGAGGCCATCGGCAATCTGCGCGCTCTGCGGGATGCCGGCGTCGCGCAGGCTGTCATCGAGGAAGGGATCGACGAACAGTCCCTTCTTGTAGCCGGCTTCGATCAGGTTGGCGGAGGCTTCGAGGCGCTGCTGCGCCACCAGGCCGAGGATGTGGTCGAGCTTGGCGCTGACCGCATACAAGTCCTGCATCGGCACGGTGCGCACCGTGTCGCGGACGATCGAGCGGGCCAGCGTGCCGCTCTGCGTCCAGGTCTGGCGGATGGTGGCGAGCAGCAGGAGATCGTTCGGAATGGCCGGGGCAATCGGGTTGTCATCGGCCGCAATGCCGCCGACCCAGACAAACGCGCCCTCGGCATCGAGGCAGAGGCGGTCGAAGCGCGGCAGCAGCGCCTCGTAGGAGGCCAGAATCAGCGAGCCAGTGACGGCGCCGGTGACGGTGAAGCCGGTATCGTCGACATCGGTCGGCGTGACGCTGGCGATGTACTGGTAGGTCACGTCGTAGGCCGAACCCGGGGAGGGTTCCGCGCCGGGCGGCGACCAGTCGACCTTGCCGGCGGTGAGC
Organism: Desulfobulbus sp.; assembly: GCA_009782025.1. Taxonomy (GTDB): domain Bacteria; phylum Pseudomonadota; class Gammaproteobacteria; order Burkholderiales; family Rhodocyclaceae; genus Azonexus. Next base: position 4,785 of record WQUQ01000091.1, read on the forward strand.
TTGTAGTCGGTGCCTTGCGTGTAGGTGATGCCCCCCTGCTTGACCTGGATGAGGCTGAGCACGCTGGCATCCGGCAGGGCATCCTGCGCGCCGGTGAAGCTGCCGTGGGTGATGCTGGCGGTCTTTTCGGCGGTGATGCGGACTTGCGTGATCTCGCCCACCGGCTGGCGGGCGCAGGTGATGCGCTGCGAGAACGGCGTGGCCGAGACGTGCGGCTCGGCGTCGATGGCGCGGACGTTGGCAGCCGTCGGATAGACGATGCGCTTCGAGGTCGGCATCTCGACGCCGTAGCCATTGACCCGCGCCCGCCCCTCGCTGACGGTATAGACCTGCTGGCCGCTGGCGAGATCGGCGGCCATCGAGACATGAAAGCCATCGACGATGTAGGTGCCGCCCGCCGAGTCGCGGTCGTAGCGGGCCAGCGCCTGGGTCACGGAATCGAGTTGCGGCGGCGGCTCCTTCGCCCGCAGCATGCCGTCCTCGACGGTATAGACCGGGTAGAAGTCGCCCGCCTGCCCGTCGCCGGCAACCCCCCAGGCGAGCGATACCTTGAGCCGGGCCGCGCCCGGTTCTTCGTAATTGCGCGTGCCGGTGGCCGGATCGCGCAGGGTCGGGTCGTCGATTTCGCTGATGACGCCCTGATTCAGATAGACGCCGAGGGTCACGAGGCCCACCGTGCTGATGCCGAAGCTCGCCGGTTGAATGCCGCGCACGGCGCCGGCGAGGTAGATGGCCCCGGACTGCAGGGTCACCGCGCCGGTATCGGCGTCGATGATGGCCTGCGCGTCGCGGATCACATCGCCATCCTTGAAGAGCACGTCGGCGATGGCTTTGAGGCGGCTGCTGGCGGCGCTCTGCACCTCGTTCAGCTCCGCCGATTGCAGCACTTTCCCGGCGCGGAAGAGGTGCGCGTCGTAGTCCTTGTCCTTGTTGAAGCGGTTGTAGTAGCCGCCGATGCTTGCCAAATCCATGTCAATGTCCTTTAGATCGTGATGACTTGCTCAAACGTCTGGCGTACCGACGGCTGACGGTTGAAGAAGGGCAGGTGCTCGATGGCCAGCAGAATGCCGGGGTCTGAGAGTTCGCCGGGGGTGAAATATTTCTGCCCCGGCGGCAAACCGGGATCGACCACCGTGCCCATGAAAACGCCGATTTCCCGGATGGTCGCCGCCGGCGCGTCGAGAAAGTCGAAGTTGAACAAGAGGTAGAGGTGATTGGTCGGCACGGGGCTGGGCGCGAAGCTCTGGATGATCGTCGGGTCATCCACGTCATTGATCGTGATCGCGCCGTTGTCGTCGGGGAGGACGAATTGCCAGAGGGTGAGCGCGCGCCGGCCGATCTCGTTGAAGAGACCGGTGGCGAGCGTCGATTCCGGCAGCGGCGCGCCATCCCAGGCGGGATCGCCCGTCCCCCAGGCCAGATGCAGGGGGCGGGTGGCAACAGCGGCAGCAATGGCGGCGCGGCCGGAGAGTGTCAG
>WQUQ01000092.1 GCA_009782025.1 Desulfobulbus sp.
CACTCCGTGCCGTCGGCAAAGCGGAAATGCTGGATGGCGCCTCGGCCGAGGTCGGTGTTGGTCCAGGAGTCGGTGTTCTGGATGATGAGGGCGTCGTCGCTGATGCCGATGACCAGGCTGCGGTAGCCGGTAAATGCCGTGACCAGCGTCTTGAGTTGGCCCGTGGCATCCATCGCCATCGCCTGACGCAGTCACGTACCTTGCCGTAACCCTTGCGTCATTGCGCTACGTCGCAGTATCCATGCGGCTTGTGGATTCTGCGTACTGCGACTTCGCGCAGCATGACACGCTTCGCTCCGCGCAGAATGACAACACTTGATTGCCGGGTGAATAATTCCCCACGGGCAGGGAGTGCCTGATTCGATTTTGGATGAATCGTTCGATTTGGTCAATTTTCGACAGGAATAGCATCCGCATTGATTTCGGCTCATGAGCGTTCTTCTTCCGGCGCTTCCCCTTGCCGTGTCGCATCGCCGCCAAGCTGGATGACCTCATCCACCTGCAACCCGCGCGGAATCTGGTGGGTGATGAAGAGCAGGGTCACTTTGCCTTTCAGGCGATTGATGGTTTGCGCGAAGTGTTCGGCGGTTTGTTGGTCGAGATTGGAGATGGCTTCGTCGAAGATGAGCATCTTGGGGCGTTTCAACAGGGCGCGGGCGATGGCGATACGCTGGCGCTGGCCGCCGGACAGCCCGGTGCCGCGTTCGCCGATTTCGGTCTGGTAGCCGTTGGGCAGGGTTTCGATGACTTCGTGGATTTCGGCGGCCTTGCAGGCGGCGATGACTTGCTCGAAATTGGCGTGCGGGTGGGCCATGACCAGGTTGTCATATACGGTGCCGGAAAAGAGCACGGTTTCCTGCGGCACGACGCCGAAGGTGGCGCGCAGTTCATTGGCCGCCAGTTGGCGGATGTCGCGGCCGTCGAGGGTGATTTGCCCTTCCTGCGGCCAGTAGAAGCCGAGCATCAGTTTGGCGAGGGTGCTTTTGCCGCAGCCGGATGGCCCCATGAGCACGGTGAGCTTGCCGGGGGCGATGTCGAGGTCGAGATGACGATAGAGCCAGGGGTGATGTTCGGAATAGCGAAAGCCGAGGTTGCGCATGAGCATTTGCCCGGCGCCGTCGGCCGCGCGCTGGGGCGTGAGGGCGAAGGGTTCCTGCGGCATGTTGAGGATGTCGCCCAGACGCTTGACCGAGATGCTGGCCTGCTGGAATTCCTGCCACAGGCCGACCAGGCGCAAGAGGGGCTGGCTCATGCGGCTGGCGAACATCTGGAAGGCGACCAGCATGCCGACGGTCAGGCCGTCCGTCTGCATCACATACCAGGCGCCGACGATGAGGATGGAGAGCGTCATGATCTGTTCCAGACCATTGGCGACGACGTTGTAGGTGTTGCCGACCTGCCGGGTGGCGAAACCGGCGGTCAGGTACTGGGCGAGGTAGGCGCCGTAGCGTTTGGAAACGTCCGGTTCCAGTTGCAGGGATTTGACCGTGGCCATGCCGGCGAGGTATTCGGTGAGAAACGCCTGATTGCGGGCGCCGAGCAGAAATTGCTGATCCAGCCGGGCGCGAAAGATGGGCACCATGAACAGGCTGGCGATCACGATCAAGGCCATGATGCCAACGGCGATGAGGGTGAGTTGCCAACTGTAGAGGAACATCACCGCCAGGAAGATGAGCAGGAAAGGAAAGTCGAGCACCAGGCTGACGGCGGCGCCGGAAACGAATTCGCGCAATTGCTCGACGCCGTGCAGGCGGGCGACCAGAACGCCGGTGGAGCGCGCCTCGAAATAGGGCAGGGGCAGATGCAGCAGATGACGCAGCACCTTGTCGCCGAGCACGGCGTCGATGCGGTTGCCGGTGTGCAGCACCAGATATTGACGCAGCCAGCTCATGCCGCTGGTGAAGAACATGAAAACCACCAGCGCGACGCCGAGCACGATGAGGGTGCTTTCGGAATGATGGGCGATGACCTTGTCGATGATGACCTGGGTAAACAGCGGCGTGGCCAGGCCGACGAGCTGGATGGAGAGGCTGGCGAGCAGCACGTCGCGCCAGAGCGTCTTGTGGCGCAGCAGTTCGGGGATGAACCAGGAGAAACCGAAGGGTTTGTGCGCTTTGTCGCCGCCGGTTTGCGCCGGCTTGCCGGTCGAGCCGAGCGATTCGTTGAGGGGCGGCTCGGCTTCGGCCACCAGCAGGATCAGCGGCAGGCACTGGGCATGGGCGGTTTCGGCGGGCAGGGTCTGCGGGGTGTTCTGACCCGGACGCACCCAGGAGAGATCGTGTTCGCCATGCTGGACGATCAGCGCCGGAACCAGCTTGGGCGAGGCCGGCGCGGAGAGGGCTTCGGAGGATTCGGGGGCGGCATCGGCGGGGGTGTGGGTTTCTGTTTCGACGATGAATACCGCTGCGGGCAGCGGCAGGCTCACGCCGTCGTCGCCGGGCCACTCTCCCAGGCCGGCCTTGAGTCCCAGGGCTTCCAGCGCCGCGATCAGGGCCGGGAGATCGAATGGCGGCGCAAAGCGTTGCAGCACCAGCGCGGCATCGAAAGGCTTCCGGTAAAACCCCGCCAGACTACCCAGCAACCACAGCGCCGACGCGGTATCGAGTTGCTCCGGTATAGCAGCGGTATTTTCTTGATCCGGCATGGGTTGTTCGCATTCGATATGCATGATGGCAAGGCGTGTCACTCGATCATGCTGTGCAGGGTATGTCAAGACGAAATGCGCGGCAGTTGTAATCGACAATCAGCGGAGCATGGTCGGAAAAGCGCTCGGCCTTGTACACGCTCGCCGCCACGGCCGTTGCCGCCAGCCCCGGGGTGGCGATCTGGTAGTCGATGCGCCAGCCGACGTTCTTGGCCCGGGCCTGGCCGCGGTTGCTCCACCAGGTGTAGGCGTCGCCGGTTGCCTCGGGGTACAGATGGCGATAGACGTCGACCCAGCCCAGTTCGTCGAACACGCGGGAGAGCCAGGCGCGCTCCTCGGGCAGGAAGCCGGAGTTTTTCTGGTTCGCTTTCCAGTTTTTCAGGTCGATTTCCCGGTGAGCGATGTTCCAGTCGCCGCACAGCACGATTTCCCGGCCCTCGGCGCGCAACGCCTGCATTTGCGGGAAGAACGCCGCGAGAAAGCGAAATTTGGCCTCCTGCCGCTCCGGCGATGAGGAACCGGACGGCAAGTACAGCGAAATGACCGATAACTTGCCGAAATCGGCGCGCAAATAGCGCCCTTCGGCATCGAATTCGCCGTCGTCGAAACCTTCGACGGCGCGCTCCGGCATTTGCCGGCTCCAGATGCCGACGCCGCTGTAGCCCTTCTTCTCGGCGCAGTGATAGAACGCCTGCATGCCATCCGGCGCGCGCATTTCCGGCGTCAGATCGGCGGTCTGGGCTTTCAGTTCCTGCAAGCAAACGATGTCGGCGCGCTGTGCGGCCAGCCAGGGCAGGACATTTTTGCTCCAGGCGGAGCGAATGCCATTGAGGTTCAAGGAGATGATGCGTAACATGGCCTGCCAATCAGTTGCTTTCCGCAGCGCTGGAACACAAAAATATGGATTTTCGTCAGGATTTCATCGAATTCGCGCTGGCCAGCCAGGTGCTGCGTTTTGGCGAATTCACCACCAAGGCCGGTCGGCTGTCGCCCTATTTCTTCAATGCCGGCCTGTTCAACGATGGCCAGGCCATCGCCCGCCTCGCCGAATTTTACGCCAAGGCCGCCGCAGCCGGCGGCATCCGCTTCGACATGTTGTTCGGCCCGGCCTACAAGGGCATCCCGCTGGTGGCGACGGTCGCCATGGCGCTGGCCCAGCGCGGCAGCAATTATCCCTTCGCCTACAACCGCAAGGAAGCCAAGGACCACGGCGAAGGCGGCCACATCGTCGGCGCGCCGCTCAAGGGGCGCGTGCTGATCGTCGACGACGTGATTTCCGCCGGCACCTCGGTGCGCGAATCGGTCGAACTGATCCGCCAGGCCGGGGCCGCGCCGGCCGGCGTGCTGATCGCTCTCGACCGCCAAGAGCGCGGCGCCAGCGAACTGTCGGCGGTGCAGGAAGTGATGCGCGATTACGGCATTCCGGTCGCCGCCATCGCCGGGCTTGGCGACCTGATGGCCTATCTCGGACAACATCCCGAATTCGCCGCCCACCGCGCCAGCGTCGCCCGCTATCGGGAGCAATACGGCGTCGATGCTTAAACCTCTGCTGCTCCCTCTCGCGCTCTTGTTGCTGGCGCCGGTCGCCCAGGCGGCCGGGGAGTTTTATTGCTGCCAGGATGCAACCAGCGGCCGCCGCATCTGCGGCGATACGCTGCCCGAGCAATGCCGCGGCCGCGCTTACCAGATACTCGACCGCGCCGGCAACCTCATCAAGGAAGTCGGCCCGCCATTGACCCCGGAGCAGAAGGCCGAGCAGGCGGCGGAAAACCGCCGGCGCAAGGCGCAGGAAGAAGCCGCCCGCGAGCAACGGCGCCTGGATCAGGCCCTGCTCGACACTTACGCCACGGCTCGGGATATCGACATCGCCCAGCGCCAGGCGGAGGACGACGTCAATCTCTCCATCCGTAACGCCCGGGAAAATCTGGCCACGTCACAGGCCAAACTCCAGAAACTCGAAGAAGAAGCCGAGTTTTACCTGAAGAAAACCATGCCGCCCGAATTGCAGAAGGATCTGCGGGCCGCTCGCCACGAAATCAGCGTGATCCAGGATCTGATCGACGTCAAACAGCGCGAATTGACGGTCATCCAAAGCAAATATGCGGCCGACCGCAAGCGCTATTTTGAACTGACCGGCCACCGCTCGAACGGCCCCGCCGCCACCCCTGCCGTCAATCGGCCAGCTTCTTCTTCAACAGATCGTTGACCTGCTGCGGGTTGGCCTTGCCCTTGGCCGCCTTCATCACCTGACCGACCAGCGCATTGAAGGCTTTTTCCTTGCCGGCCTTGAACTCGGCGACATTGCCCGGATTGGCGGCCAGTACCTCATCGACTAATGCCTCGATCGCGCCGCTGTCGGTAATCTGCTTCAGGCCCTGGCGCTCGATGATCTCGTCGGCGCTCCGGCCTTCGCCGTTCCACAGCGCCTCGAACACTTTTTTGCCGATGTTGTTGGAAATGGTACCGTCGGCGATGCGCTGGATCAGGCCGCCCAGTTGCGAAGGCTGAACCGGCGCGCCAGCGATTTCCAGATTCTCCTTGTTGAGGCGGGCGGCCAGGTCGACCATCACCCAGTTGGCGCAGGGCTTGGCCTGGGCGACGCCGGCCACGGCGACGGCGGCCTCGAAGTAAGCGGCCACCTCCTGACTGGCGGTCAGCGTCGCCGCGTCATAGGCGGAAAGACCCAGGTCGCAGGTGAAACGCTCGCGCTTCTGCTGCGGCAATTCCGGCAATTCGCCGCGAATCCGCTCCAGCCAGTCGCCGTCGATGAGCAGCGGCAACAGGTCAGGGTCGGGGAAGTAGCGGTAATCGTGGGCGTCCTCCTTGCTGCGCATCATCCGCGTCGCGCCGCTGTCCGGGTCGAACAGCACGGTGGCCTGGTGGATGGCGCGCCCCTCCTCGATCTCGTTGATCTGCCACTGCACTTCGTAGTCGATGGCTTCCTTCAAGAAGCGGAAGGAATTGAGATTCTTGATCTCGCGCCGGGTACCGAACCTGGCCTGGCCCCTGGGCCGCACCGAAACATTGGCGTCGCAGCGAAACGAGCCTTCCTGCATATTGCCGTCGCAGATGCCGATCCAGCGCACCAGCGCGTGCAGGGTGCGGGCGTAGGCGACGGCCTCGTCGGACGAGCGCATGTCCGGTTCGGAGACGATTTCGAGCAACGGCGTACCGGCGCGGTTGAGATCAATGCCGGATTTACCGTGAAAATCCTCGTGCAGCGACTTGCCGGCATCTTCTTCCAAGTGGGCGCGGGTCAGGTTGATGGTTTTTTCATACACCTTGTCGCCAGCGCCGACCTGCACGGTCAGGCTGCCCCCCTGCACCACCGGTAGCTCGAACTGGCTGATCTGATAGCCCTTGGGCAAATCGGGATAAAAATAATTCTTGCGCGCGAACACCGACTTTTCGGCAACTTCTGCGCCGATCGCCAACCCGAAGCGAATCGCGCAATCGACGGCCTTGCGGTTCAAGACCGGCAGCACGCCGGGCAGCGCCAGATCGACGGCAGAAGCCTGAGTGTTCGGTTCAGCGCCAAAGGCCGTGGCTGCGCCGGAAAATATTTTGGAAACGGTCGCCAGTTGCGCGTGCGTTTCGATGCCGATGACGACTTCCCA
>WQUQ01000093.1 GCA_009782025.1 Desulfobulbus sp.
TCGCGGATGATGAGCGCCGAAGCCTTCGCCAAGGCCGTTCGCGCGCACTGGGGCATCGAGAATCGCCTGCACTGGATGCTCGATGTGAATTTCGGCGAGGCTGCACGGCAAGCGAAGCCGACGATCGGTTGATTTGGAAATGGAATGATCCATGAAAAAGGGAGCCAGCGGCCCCCTCTTGTTATCCGTTCGGGTTCGGCAGGCGCTTTCAGCGGGCGAAATTGGCTTCGGCGAAGGCCCAGTTGACCAGGTGGTTGAGGAAGGTCTCGACAAACTTCGGGCGCAGGTTGCGGTAGTCGATGTAGTAGGCGTGTTCCCAGACATCGACGCAGAGCAGAGCCTTGTCGCCGGTGGTCAGGGGGGTGCCGGCGGCGCCCATGTTGACGATGTCGAGCGAACCGTCGGCCTTCTTGACCAGCCAGGTCCAGCCGGAGCCGAAATTGCCGACGGCGGAAGCCTGGAAGGCTTTCTTGAATTCATCGAGCGAACCCCATTTGGCGTTGATGGCGGCGGCCAGGGCGCCGCTGGGGGCGCCGCCGCCGTTCGGCTTCAGGCAGTTCCAGAAGAAGGTGTGGTTCCAGACCTGGGCGGCGTTGTTGTAGACGCCGCCGGCCGGGGCTTTCTTGATGATGGCTTCGAGGTCGAGATGCTCGTATTCGCTGCCCTTGATGAGGTTGTTGAGATTGGTGACGTAGGCCTGATGGTGCTTGGCGTGGTGGTAGTCGAAGGTCTCGGCCGACAGGTGCGGGGCGAGGGCGTCCTTGGCGAAGGGCAGGGCGGGCAGTTGGTGTTCCATGGGGTTTCTCCGTTGCGGGTGGGGTGAATCGAAAATTCTAGTCAGCTTCGCTGGCGGCGACAACCTGATCGACCGTGGCCATCACCGCGCCACGGGCGAAATCGAGCCGCAGCGCAACACCGGCCGTCAGTTCGCCGGCATCGCGGACGGCTCGGCCATCCGGTCCGGTGGCCAGGGCGTAGCCGCGCGCCAGCACGGCATGCGGATCAAGTTGTCTGAGACTGCTGGCGAGCGCATTGAGTTCCATCCGCCGTTGCGCGAATTGCCATTGCAGTTGTTGTTCGAGCCGCTGGCGCAGGGCGAGCAATGGGTCGCGCCGCTGCGCCAGCCGTTCGGCCGGATGCAGCAGGCGGCCGGCCAGCCAGTCGAGCCGCTGTTGCCGGTCGGCGACGGCACGTTCGGCGCGCCGCTGCAACTGCTCGCGCCAGCGGGCCAAGGCCTGACATAGCGCCGTCCGGTCGGGGGCGGCCAGTTCGGCGGCGGCGGTCGGCGTCGGCGCGCGCAGGTCGGCGGCAAAATCGGCGATGGTGAAATCGGTTTCGTGGCCGATGCCGGCGACGACCGGCACGGCGGCGGCGCGGATGGCGCGGGCGACGCCCTCCTCGTTGAAGGCCTGGAGATCCTCAAGCGAGCCGCCGCCGCGGCAGAGCAGGATCAGGTCGCCGCCGCCGGCGCTGGCAGCTTTGAGCGCGGCGGCGATGCGCTGGCCGGCGCCTGCGCCCTGCACCGGCGTTGGATAAACGTCGATGGCGATGTGCGGCGCGCGCCGGCCGAGGGTGCTGAGCACGTCGCGCAGGGCGGCGGCCTGCGGACTGGTGACGATGGCGATGCGGCGCGGGAAGGCCGGCAGCGGCCGCTTGCCGGCGGCGGCGAACAGCCCTTCGGCCTCCAGTTGCGCCTTCAGGCGCAGGAACTGTTCGTACAGATCGCCCTGGCCGGCGCGGCGAACGGCTTCGACGGTCAACTGGAATTCGCCGCGCGGTTCATAGAACGAGATCAGAACGCGGGCTTCGATTTTCTGGCCGTTTTCCAGCCGCCAGCCGAGCAGTTGCGCCCGGCTGCGCCACATCACGCAACGCGCCTGGGCGCTGGCGTCCTTGAGCGAAAAATAGACATGACCGGAAGCGGCATGGGTCAGGTTGGAAATTTCGCCGGCCACCCAGGTCAACGGAAAATTGGCTTCCAGGCAGGCGCGAACCAGACGGTTGAGGCCGGCAACGGAAAACACGGATTGTTCAACAGGGGGCGGGCTGAGGGTCATCGTCCGATTGTAACGTCGAGGCGCATCGACGGCTCGCCCAAATTTTCTGTTGACATTATTAACTTATTGTTTTTAAACGATTTAAAATGTATGCCTCGTTTTTTGGCAGGGTAAGAAAAAGCCTTTGCCGGGTAGGGTTTAGCGTATCTGATGACAGGTGCTCCACAGACTTATCCACAACTTTTGGGGATAAGCGGCGGGTGATCGGTGGGTGAGCGCGGCAAATTGCCGCTTGCCCCCAGGGTTCCGGGAAGGCAGAATGCCGGCTTGATTTTTCAGCGCGAGGCACTCACGTCATGTGGCACATCATTCAGGCCGCCGGCTGGCCTATCTATTTCTTGCTGCTGGCCTCCGTCATTTCCGTTGCTCTGATTATCGAGCGTCTGTTCTCTCTGCGCCGCAGCAAGGTCGTGCCGCCAGACCTGGTGCAGCAGGCCGTGAGCAAGTTCCGTCCTGGGGCGGACAATGGCTCGCTGTTCGAGGCGCTCGACCGGCATTCGCCGCTCGGCCGCGTGCTGGTCGCCGGCTTGCGCAATGCGGGCAACCCGCGCGAGGTGATGAAGGAGGCGATCGAAGAAGCCGGCGCCGCCGTAGCCCACGAGTTGAGCCGCTACCTGACCACGCTCGGCACCATCGCCTCGATCAGTCCGTTGATGGGCCTGTTCGGCACGGTGATCGGGATGATCGAAATTTTCGCCGCGCAGGCGCCGGGCACCGGCAATCCGCAGCAACTGGCGTATGGCATTTCGGTGGCGCTGTACAACACCGGCTTCGGCATTTTCATCGCCATCCCGAGCATGATCTTCTGGCGCCACTTCCGCGCCCTGGTCGATGGCTTCGTCGTCGAGATGGAGCAGCAGGCGATCCGTCTGGTCGAAATCATGCACGGCGAGCGCAAGTCATGAAATTCCAGCGCGGGCGTTCCCGGGAGGAGCCGGAAATCAATCTGGTGCCGATGATCGACGTGCTCCTGGTCATCATCATCTTCCTGATGCTGACCACCACGTACTCGAAATTCTCCGGCCTCGAAATCAACCTGCCGACGGCCGAGGCCAGCAAGCAGAACGAGCAGCCCAACGAAATCGAGGTGGCGGTAACGGTCAGTGGCCAGGTGCTGATCGACAAGTCGCCGCTGACCACCGCCGATGTCCCGACGATTGCCGAGGCCCTGCGCCGCGCCGCCGGCGACCGTGAAGATCCGCTGATCGTCATCAACGCCGACGCCAAAGCCACCCACCAGAGTGTCATCGACATCATGCAGGCGGCGCAGAACGCCGGTTTTCCGCACATCTCCTTCGCCACCCAGCAGCACTGATGTTTGCCCGCTGGTTGCAGCGCCACTGGTTCGCACAACGCCGGCTGACGCCGGCGTTGTGGTTTCTGCTGCCGCTCTCGGCGCTGTTTTTTCTGCTGGCCCGCCTCAAGCGCGGGCTGATCCGGCCGCAGCGCTTGCCGGTGCCGGTCGTCGTGGTCGGCAACATCACCGTCGGCGGCGCCGGCAAGACGCCGCTGACGCTGTGGCTGGCCGAGCGTTTGCGCGAGAGAGGGCGGCGGCCGGGCATCGTCAGCCGCGGTTACGGCGGCAGTCAGGCGACGCCGCGAGCGGTGGCGGTCGATGATTCGCCGGCCGAGGTCGGCGACGAACCCCTGCTGCTGGCCCGGCGCAGCGGTGCGCCGGTATGGGTCGGGCGCGATCGGGCGGCGGCCGGCCGCGCCTTGCTGGCGGCGCATCCCGAGGTCGACCTGCTGTTGTGCGACGACGGCTTGCAGCACTACCGGCTGGCGCGCGACGTTGAACTGGCTGTGTTCGACAGCCGCGGCATCGGCAACGGCTCTCTGCTGCCGGCTGGCCCCTTGCGCGAACCGCTGGCGCGGCTCGGCACCGTCGACGCGGTGATCTGCAATGGCGACGCCGATCCGCGCCTGCCGGCGGCCGCGCCGCGCTTCGCCATGCTTCTCTCGGCGGGCGTGTTCTACCGCCTCGGCCAGCCGGAAGAGACTTGCGCGCTGGCGCAACTGGCCGGCCGCCGCCTGTATGCGCTGGCCGGCATCGGCGACCCCGAGCGTTTTTTCCGCACGCTGGAGGCGCTCGGTCTGACGTTTTCCCGCCATCCCTTTCCCGATCATCATGCCTATACGGCGGCCGATCTGGCTTTTGCCGCCGCCGTTGACTCCGTGCTGCTGATGACCGAGAAGGATGCGGTAAAATGCGCCGGATTGACGGTCGGCGAGGCTTGGGTCCTGCCGGTCGAGGCCGAGTTGTCGCCGGCGCTCGTTGAACTCATTGTGGAGAAAATCCGTGGACGCCCGTCTGCTTGACATCCTCGTCTGCCCGATCTGCAAGGGCAATCTCGAATACCGCAAGGCCGAAGCCGAACTGGTCTGCAAACCCTGCCGCCTGGCCTTCCCGATCCGCGACGACATCCCGGTGATGCTCGAGGACGAGGCCCGCCAATTGCCGCTCGAAGATTGAGCATGGGACAGCCGGCGTTCAAGGTCGTCATCCCGGCGCGCTACGCCTCGACGCGCCTGCCGGCCAAGCCGCTGCTCGATCTCGGCGGCAAGCCGATGGTGGTGCGCGTCGCCGAGCGGGCGCGGCTGTCCGGGGCCGAGGAGGTCTGGGTCGCCACCGATCATGCCGAGGTTCATGCCGTGGCGACGGCGCATGAGGTCGCCGCGCTGATGACCCGCGCCGACCATGCCACCGGCACCGACCGTCTGGCCGAAGTGGTCGCCCGGCGCGGCTGGCTGGCTGACGCCATCATCGTCAATGTCCAGGGCGACGAGCCGCTGATCGCGCCGGAAGTCATCCGGCAAACGGCGCGACAACTGGCCAGCAGCGGCGCCGACATCGCCACCGTGGCGCACCCGATCATCGACGCCGCCGATTTTTTCAATCCCAACGTGGTCAAGGTCGTCTGCCGCGCCGACGGCGACGCCGCCTATTTTTCGCGCGCGCCGATTCCCTATGCCCGCGACCATTTCGCCCGCGAAAGTGGCGGCGAGACGCTGCCGGCGGATTTTCCCGCCTACCGCCATGTCGGCCTCTACGCCTATCGCGCCAGCTTTCTGCATGCCTATGCCGGGCTGGCCCCGGCGCCGACCGAGCAATTCGAGTCGCTGGAACAGTTGCGCGCCCTCTGGCACGGCTACCGCATCAGCGTGACCCTGATCGCCGCCGCGCCGCCGCCGGGCGTCGATACACCCGAGGACGCCGACAGAATGCGCAAATTGTTTGACCAGGCCGCAAATAGCGGGTAATTTCCCGGTTCCGGGAAATAGCCCAGACGCCCGCGCAGCGGGCCGAGAACAAGATTTTCAGCACGCCAGACCCGAGGAGAATAGTCATGAAATTGATTCTGTTGGGCGCACCCGGCGCGGGCAAGGGTACGCAAGCCAAATTCATCTGCGAGAAATTCGCCATTCCGCAAATTTCCACCGGCGACATGTTGCGCGCCCAGGTCAAGGCCGGTACCGCGCTTGGCCTGGAAGCCAAAAAACACATGGATGCCGGCGGCCTGGTTCCCGATGCCGTCATCATCGGCATGGTCAAGGATCGCCTGAATGAAAAGGACTGCCAGAACGGCTATCTGTTCGACGGCTTCCCGCGCACCATTCCGCAGGCCCAGGCGATGAAGGATGCCGGCGTGCCGATCGACTATGTGCTGGAAATCGACGTGCCGGACAGCGACATCATCGAACGCATGGCCGGCCGCCGCGCCCACCTGGCTTCGGGCCGCACCTACCACGTCAGATTCAACCCGCCGAAAGTCGCTGGCAAGGACGATGTGACCGGCGAAGACCTGGTGCAGCGCGACGACGACAAGGAAGAAACGGTCAGGAAACGCCTCGAGGTCTATCACGCGCAGACCAAGCCGCTGGTCGATTTCTACGGCAAATGGGCGGCGAGTGACGCAAAAGCAGGCGACGCCAGGGCGCCGAAAGTGTGCAAGGTGGCCGGCGTTGGCAGCGTCGACCAGATCACCCAGAGCGTTTTTGCCGCACTGAAATAAGGAGCTGGAGATGACGGTGAAAAATGCCTTCTACGCGCAATCGGGGGGCGTTACCGCCGTCATCAACGCCACGGCCTGCGGCCTGATCCAGGAAGCGCGCCGCCATCCCGACCGGATCGGCAAGGTTTTCGCCGGCCGCGATGGCATCATCGGCGCGCTGACCGAAGACCTGATCGACACCAGCCGCGAGACGGATGCCGACATCGCCCGCCTGCGCCACACGCCGGGCGGCGCTTTCGGTTCCTGCCGCTACAAGCTGAAAAGCCTGGAACAGCACCGCGCCCAGTACGAGCGTCTGATCGAGGTCTTTCGCGCCCACGACATCGGCTATTTCTTCTACAACGGCGGCAACGATTCCATGGATACCGCCTGGAAGGTGTCGCAAATGGCCGAGCAGATGGGTTATCCGGTGACCTGCATCGGCGTGCCGAAAACCGTCGACAACGACCTGCCGCTGACCGACTGCTGCCCCGGTTTCGGCTCGGTGGCCAAATATGTTGCCACCTCGATCCGCGAGGCCGGCTACGATGTCGCCTCGATGGCGCGCACCTCGACCAAGGTTTTCGTCCTTGAGGTGATGGGCCGCCATGCCGGCTGGATCACCGCCGCCTGCGGGCTGGCCAGCGAAAGCGCCGGCGAGCCGCCGCACATCCTGCTGTTTCCCGAGGTGCCGTTCGATCCCGAGCGTTTCGTCGCCCGCGTCGACCAGTGCGTCCGGCAGTACGGTTACTGCACCGTGGCCGTCTCCGAGGGGCTGGCCGACGCCAGCGGCAAGCTGATCGCCGAGATGGGCAGCCAGGATGCCTTCGGTCATGCGCAACTGGGCGGCGTCGGCCAGATCGTCGCGCAACTGGCCAAGGATCGTCTCGGCTACAAATACCACTGGGCGCTGGCCGATTATTTGCAACGCGCGGCCCGCCACCTGGCCTCGCGCACCGATATTGAACAGGCTCATGCCCTGGGCGTCGCCGCCGTTCGTTTCGCGCTGGCCGGCAAGAGCGCCGTGATGGCGACGGTGCGCCGCCTGGCCGACGCGCCGTATCGCTGGGAAATCGGCGAGGCGCCGCTGGCCGATGTCGCCAATGTCGAGCGCAAGATGCCGCCGGAATTCATCAGCGCCGACGGCTTCCACATCACCGACGCCTGCCGCGCCTATTTGCAGCCGCTGATCGAGGGCGAAGAACCGCCGCCCTTCAGGAACGGTCTGCCCGATTATGTCCGTCTGAAGAATATTGCCGTAGCGAAGAAGCTGGGAATTTTCGAAGTGTAATTTTCTTTGACCAAGGGGGAGTAGATGTCTCAAGCATTGTTGCTGGCGCTTGGATGCGCCGTCATTGCCGTTCTCTATGGCTGGATCTCCAGCCGTCAGATCCTCGCGCTGCCTGCCGGCAACGCGCGCATGCAGGAAATCGCCAAGGCCATCCAGGAAGGCGCGGCGGCCTATCTGAGCCGGCAGTACAAGACCATCGCCCTGGTTGGCGTGGTCATCGCCATTCTCATCGCCACCTTTCTCGGCGCGCACACCGCCATCGGCTTCGTCATCGGCGCCGTGCTCTCCGGCGCCGCCGGCTTCATCGGCATGAACGTCTCCGTGCGCGCCAACGTGCGCACCGCCGAGGCGGCCCGCGGCGGCATCGCCCCGGCCCTCGACGTGGCCTTCAAGGGCGGGGCGATCACCGGCATGCTGGTGGTCGGCCTTGGCCTCTTTGGCGTCGCCGGCTACTACGGGGCGCTGCTGGCGACCGGCCTGGAGCAGGACAAGGCGCTGCACGCCCTGATCGGCCTGGCCTTCGGCTCCTCGCTGATCTCCATTTTCGCCCGTCTGGGCGGCGGCATCTTCACCAAGGGCGCCGACGTCGGCGCCGATCTGGTGGGCAAGGTCGAAGCCGGCATCCCCGAAGATGACCCGCGCAACCCGGCGGTGATCGCCGACAACGTCGGCGACAACGTCGGCGACTGCGCCGGCATGGCCGCCGACCTGTTCGAGACCTATGTCGTCACCGTGGTGGCGACCATGGTGCTCGGCGCGCTGACCCTGGCTGGCTTGCCCGCCGAACTGAAAGCAGCCATGGGGTCCACGCTCATCCTCTACCCGCTGGCCTTGGGCGCGGTGTCGATCATCGCCTCGATCATCGGCTGCTACTTCGTCAAGACCTCCGACGGCGGCAAGATCATGGGCGCGCTGTACAAGGGCCTGATCGTCGCCGGCGTGCTGGCGCTGGCGCTGTACTACCCGGTGACCTCCTGGCTGATCGGCGCCGGCGACGGCGGCAAGATCACCACCGCCACCATGTTCCTCTGCTCCATCATCGGCCTGGTGTTGACCGCCGCCCTGGTCTGGATCACCGAGTATTACACCGGCACCGAATACGGGCCGGTCAAGCACGTCGCCTCGGCCTGCCAGACCGGGCACGCGACCAACATCATCGCCGGCATCGGCGTGTCGATGAAGGCCTGCGCCCTGCCGGTCATTTCCGTCTGCCTGGCGATCCTGGCCGCCTTCTCGATCGGCGGGCTGTACGGCTTGGCCATCGCCGCCACCTCGATGCTGTCGATGGCCGGCATCGTCGTCGCGCTGGATGCCTACGGCCCGATCACCGACAATGCCGGCGGCATTGCCGAAATGTCCGAACTGCCGCCGGAAGTGCGCAACGTCACCGACCCGCTCGATGCCGTCGGCAACACCACCAAGGCCGTCACCAAGGGCTACGCCATCGGCTCCGCCGGCCTGGCCGCGCTGGTGCTGTTCGCCGACTACACGCACAGCCTGGAAACGCAAAGGGCGGCAAAAGGCATTACCGAAGCCCTCAGCTTCGACCTCTCCAACCACATGGTCATCATCGGCCTCTTCATCGGCGGCCTCATTCCCTACCTGTTCGGCGCCATGGCGATGGAAGCGGTGGGCCGTTCGGCCGGCGCGGTGGTGGTCGAAGTCCGCCGCCAGTTCAAGGAAATCGCCGGCATCATGGAAGGCACGGCCAAGCCCGATTACTCGCGCGCAGTCGATATGCTGACCGTCGCCGCCATCAAGGAAATGATGATTCCGTCGATCCTGCCGGTCGCCGTGCCCATCGTCGTCGGCCTGCTGCTCGGGCCGCAGGCGCTCGGCGGCCTCCTGGTCGGCACCATCGTCACCGGTCTGTTCGTCGCCATTTCGATGACCACCGGCGGCGGCGCCTGGGATAACGCCAAAAAATACATCGAGGACGGCCATTTCGGCGGCAAGGGTTCGGATGCGCACAAGGCCGCCGTCACCGGCGACACCGTTGGCGACCCCTACAAGGACACGGCCGGCCCGGCGGTCAACCCGCTCATCAAGATCATCAACCTGGTGGCCTTGCTGATCGTGCCGCTGATTGTCTGAAGCGGTTCCGATTGGCGAAAAAGGCGGCTGCGGCCGCCTTTTTTCATTTCTCTGGCGACTATCCGGGCGTGAACTATTTCGTATCCCGCGGTCGGCGGGCGCGCTAGAATGGACGCTATTTGCTGGATGCATGAGGAGCCTATGAGCGGCGCAGCGGATATCGGCGTTTCTGGATTGCGGGAGGACGTGATTCATCACGATCCGCTGCTCGATTGTCTGGTCGAGCTGGCCCGCATCCATGGCCGGCCGGGGACGCGGGCGGCATTGGTGGCCGGTCTGCCGCTGGAAAAGGGCATCCTGACGCCCTCGTTGTTCGCCCGCGCGGCCAGCCGGGCCGGTCTGGCGGCCAAGCTGGTGCGGCGGCCGCTGGAGCGCATCGATGACGTGCTGCTGCCGGTCGTGCTGCTGCTCAAGGACGAAGAAGCCTGCGTCCTGCTCGGCTGGGACGAGAGCGGCGAGCGGGCGCGCCTGCTGTTTCCCGAAACCGGGCAAGGCTCGGTGCAGATGGAGCGCGCCGCATTGCTGGCCCGCTATACGGGCGTCGCCATCTTCGCCAAGCCGCATTTCCGCTTCGACCAGCGCACGCCGCAGGTCGGCCAGGTCAAGTTGCGGCACTGGTTCTGGGGGGCGCTGGCCGGGCAGTGGCCGGTTTATCGCGATGTCCTCGGGGCGGCGCTGCTGATTAACGTCATGGCCCTGACCATGCCGTTGTTCGTCATGAACGTTTATGACCGGGTGGTGCCCAACCGGGCTTACGAAACCCTCTGGGTGCTGGCGCTGGGCGTGGCGCTGGTGATCGGCGTCGATCTGACCCTGCGCCTGTTGCGCAGCCATTTCATCGACCTGGCCAGCAGCCGCATCGACATGCAGTTGTCGGCCAGCATCATGGAGCGCGTGCTGGGCATCCGCCTCGAATCCAAGCCGCAGGCGGTCGGCTCGTTTGCCGCCAACCTGCGCTCGTTCGAGACGGTGCGCGACTTCATCACCTCGGCCTCGGTCACGACCCTGATCGACCTGCCGTTCGCGCTGCTGTTCGTCCTGGTCATTGCCCTGATCGCCTGGCCGCTGATTATCCCGGTGTTTCTGGCGATCATCCTGGTCGCCATCTATGCCTACGTCCTGCAATACAAGATGCATGCGCTGTCGGAAACGACCTACCGGGCCAGCGCCTTGCGCAACGCGACGCTGATCGAGAGCCTGACGGCCCTGGAAACCATCAAGACGCAGGGCGCCGAAGGCATCATGCAGTCGAAGTGGGAGAAATCGGTGGCTTTCGCCTCGCGCGTCGGCAACCAGATGCGCTTTCTGTCGGCGGCGGCCACCAGTGGCGCGGCGGAAGTTCAGCAACTGGTCTACATCACCGTCGTCATCGCCGGCGTCTATCTGATCGGCGACGGCCAGCTCAGCATGGGCGGGCTGATCGCCTGCACCATGCTGTCGTCGCGGGCGGTGGCACCGCTCGGCCAGATGGTCGGCCTGCTGATGCAGTTCCAGAACGCCAAGGTGGCGCTGACTTCGCTGGAAGATGTCATGACCAAGCCGGTCGAGCGGCCGGATGACGAAGTTTTCGTGCAGCGCCCGAACCTGCGCGGCGACATCGAATTCCGCGACGTTCATTTCAGCTACCCCAACAGTCCCGTGGCTGCCTTGAAAGGCTTCAGTTGCCGCATTGCCGCTGGCGAGAAGGTGGTCATCATCGGTCGCGTCGGCTCCGGCAAGACGACCCTGCAAAAGCTGCTGCTCGGCCTCTACCAGCCGACCACCGGCGCGGTGCTGGTCGACGGCGTCGATCTGCGCCAGCTCGACCCGGCCGACCTGCGGCGCAACATCGGCTATGTCGCCCAGGACGCGACGCTGTTCTACGGCACGCTGCGCGACAACATCACCATCGGCGCGCCCTACGCCGACGACGCCAGCATCATTGCGGCGGCCGAGGCGGCGGGCCTGGCCGAATTCATCAACCGTCATCCGGAAGGTTTCGACATGATGATCGGCGAGCGCGGCGATTCCGTCTCCGGCGGCCAGCGCCAGGGCATCGCCATTGCCCGGGCGATGCTGCTCGATCCGCCGATCCTGCTGCTCGACGAGCCGACCAGCGCCATGGACTTTTCCTCGGAGCAGCAGTTCAAGGAGCGCTTGAAGCAGGTCGCCGGGCACAAGACCATGCTCATCGTCACTCACCGCAACAGCCTGCTCGATCTCGCCACCCGCATCATCGTCGTCGACGACGGCCGCATCGTCGCCGACGGCCCGCGCGACCAGGTGATCCAGGCGCTGCAAAGCGGGCGCATCGGGAGAGCATCGTGAAGCTCTTTGGCTGGCTGGACAAAATCGCCCAATGGGCGGCGCCGGGTATCGACAAGACGCTCGGTCGCCTGCCGAGCCGGGAGGAGATCGAAGCCGTCGATTTCGCCACCGACGCCGATCTCGCCATGTTCCGCCAGGAACCGCTGCGGGCCAGGGTGTTGCTGCGCGCCATCGGCCTCGTCGTCGTCATCTTCCTGCTCTGGGCCTCGTTTGCCCAACTCGACGAAGTGACGCGCGGCGAGGGCAAGGTCATTCCCTCGCGCCAGTTGCAGGTGTTGCAGAGCATCGACGGCGGCCTGGTGGCCGAGATCCTGGTGCACGAAGGCGACGTGGTGCAGCCCGATCAGTTGCTCATCAAGATCGACGAGACGCGCTTCGCCTCCTCGGTCAAGGAAAACCGGGCGCAAGCGCTGGCGCTGGAGGCGCGGGCGGCGCGCCTGCGGGCGCTGTCCGACGGCAAGGCATTCGTGCCGCCGCCGGATGTGCTGAAGGAAGCGCCGGAAATCGTCGAGCAGGAACGTCAACTTTATGCCGCCAAGCGCGAAGAAATGACGGCCGCCGTGTCGATCGCCCGCCAACAATTGAGCCAGCGCCAGCAGGAACAGAACGAGGCGCTGGCGCGGCGAGCGCAGGCGGCGCAAGGCTATGACCTGACCTCGAAGGAATTGGCGGTGACCCGGCCCCTGACCGAGAGCGGCGCCGTTTCCGAAGTCGAACTGCTGCGTCTCGAACGCGACGTTTCCCGCTATCGCGGCGAGCGCGACATGGCCTCGGCCCAGATCACCCGCGCTCAGGCGGCCATCAGCGAGGCCCAGCACAAAATCGAGGAAGTCGAACTCACCTTCCGCAACGAAGCCGGTCGCGAGCTATCCGAAACCGTCAGCAAGCTCAACAGCCTGGTCGAAAGCAAGGTCGCCCTCTCCGATCGGGTCACCCAATCCTCGATCCGTTCGCCGGTCAAGGGCACGGTCAACCGCTTGCTGGTCAACACCGTCGGCGGCGTCGTCCAGCCCGGCAAGGACATGATCGAGATCGTGCCGCTCGAAGACTCGCTGCTCCTCGAAGCCCGCGTCCAGCCGCGCGACATCGCCTTCCTGCGGCCCGGCCAGCCGGCCATGGTCAAATTCACCGCCTACGATTTCGCCATCTACGGCGGCCTCGAAGGCACGCTCGAACACATCGGCGCTGATACCGTCACCGACGAAAAAGGCAATGCCTTCTACATGGTCCGCGTGCGCACCAACAAACCCGGTTTCGGCGACGCCAACCTGCCGATCATCCCCGGCATGGTCGCCGAAGTCGATATCCTCACCGGCAAGAAAAGCGTTCTCGCCTATCTGCTCAAACCCGTACTGCGGGCCAAGAGCAGGGCCTTATCGGAGCGTTGATATGCAAAACTGGTTCATCGATCGCCAGGCTGCCGCCCTGCCCAATTGGCTCGAAGCCCTGCCGGCGGCGCGCCTTCTCGCCCGCGCTCAGGCTGGCGCCGCCATTGGTCCCGGCGTCCTGTGGTTTCGCCAGCGTTCCGGCGAAGCCATCGCCACCACGCTGCCCGCCGGTCAGCCGGCTGCCGGGCAGCATTGGGTGCTGCTCAGCGACGAGCCGGATGAAAAAACCGTGCTCGCCGCCCTGGCCGCCGGCGCCGCCGGCTGCTGCAACAGTTACGCCGCGCCGGAGGTGTTGCAGCAAGTGGCGCTGGTCGTCGGCAACGGCGGTCTGTGGGTCGGCCAGAGCCTCTTGAACTGGATCGTCGGCGGCAGCGCCCGCATCCTCGAACAGCAGCGCCAGAGCGCCCCGGCCGACGACTGGTCGGCGCTGCTCAGCGAGCGCGAAAGCGAAGTCGCCCGGCTCGTCGCCAGCGCCGCCAGCAACAAGGAAATCGCCCGCCAACTGGATATTTCCGAACGCACGGTCAAGGCCCACCTGACCTCGATCTTCGACAAACTCGGCCTGCGCGACCGGCTGCAACTCTCCTTGCGCATCAACGGTCTGGCGCTGTAAGGCGGCGGGGCTTGCCCCGCCGAGTCGAGAGTGGAGAGTGTCTTGAGTCGAGAGCGCCAACCGCTCCCGGCTCCCCGGCTCTCGACTCTTGACTCGCCCTTGTACTTTGGTGCAATAGCCAGGGCATCGCGCCCGGCCTAAGCTGACATCACCATAACCACATTCTGGAGTCCATCATGGCCGCCCAAATTTACGCCAAGGTCGCATCCCTCACCGGCGAAGCCTATGCCCGCAATGCCGCAGGGCAACTGCGTCTGCTCAAGGTTGGCGACATCATCCGCGAAGGCGAATCCGTCATCACCACCGATGGCTCGCAGGTCGTGCTGCAACTGGCCGATGGTCGCCAGATGGCCCTGGTGCCGGGCGATGTCGTGCGCATCGACGCCGAAGTGGCCGCCGACTTCAAGCCGGACGCGACCGACAGCGCCGTCGCCAGCGGCCACCAAACCCTCAACCACGTGAGCGAAGCCCTGGCCCGTGGCGAAAACCTCGACGACATGCTCGACCCCACCGCCGCCGGCAACGTCGGCCCGGCCAATCAAGGACACAGCTTCGTCGAACTGGCGCGCATCGTTGAAAACGTGACCCCCCTGGCCTACGCATACGCCACCGAGCGCGGCAGTGTGCAGGGCGAGTTTGACGGCGGCAGGGTGCTGCCCGCCAGTACCAACGTGCAGACCGATAACACGTCCCCGGTTGAGCCTCAACCGCCCGAGCCACCAAAACCGGTCGATCCTGAGCCGCCCGAGCCACCAAAACCGGTCGATCCTGAGCCGCCCGAGCCACCAAAACCGGTCGATCCTGAGCCGCAGCAGCCCGAAAACCATATCCCGGGC